>CAIRSV010000022.1 GCA_903881265.1 uncultured Bacteroidota bacterium | reverse complement strand
TCTCCATTGAAACGCAGGTGTGTGTGCGGTCTAATTGCTTGTAATACGCAATGCATTCATCATACGTGGCCGAATAATTTTTCCCATGCAACTCAAAAGGAGTCTGCTGCGCAAAAAGTAAGGGTTGGAAAAAATAAATGATGGATAGGGCGCATAGAAGAATTTTGTAAAATCGTTTCATACGTAGATAGAGTTTTTAAATACTGAAGTTGATTAATTGAATACGTCGATCACTTGTTGCGTCTTAAACCAGTTGATGCGATTGACATTAAAACTGAAACTGATGGTGCGTAATAACCTGTTTTTAGGATACGTACTTTTGGTGTAATCTTGGAAATCTTTGCTCATCAAAAGAGGTATATAGATGTTGAGAAGTTCCTTGAAAAAATGTATTTCAAGACCTGCGTCGAAGATAGCTTTTTTGCCGCTGTTATTTAATTTAGCTGCATCGGCATAGGTGCCTGCATCCAAAAAGACTTGTACTTTCAATGGCAATTTAATTGGCAAATCACTTCGCAGATTAATGGCTGTCAACCAATTGCTGTTTTGTCCGATTGGATTATTTAGCAATTGCGATTTGATTTTAAAGCCTCCTTCTTGCATAGATACTTGTTGCGATAAGATCCCCGATTGCTCATTTCTTCCGAGATAGACCTCGTCATATGTGAAGTCATTGGCTGAGGAATTGGTAGCATTTAAAAAGTATTGTTGTATGATAAAAGGATTGTTGTTGTTTTTGAAATCAACAAACTTTCCGCTGTATATGCGACCATAAAAGGATTTTCCTTTTTGTGCATAATCAATGCGTATGCCAGCCTCTATCGATGCTTTTGCAAATTCATTATTGCCTATTGCGCACACATTGTAATAAAATGGATTGAAGGTTCGATTATTCTTATGTGCGAATTTGATTGACGCAAATCGGCTGGTGGCGAACGCTCCCAATGATGCTCGAAACAAGCTGTCTGTCATTCTTTTTGTATAATTGAACGACTGATTCATGATGTGATAATAGCGCAACACCAATTGATTGCTGATCGGAGAGCGCGCTAGCTTATTTTTAAAGTCAATCGTAATCGATGGCATTAATTTGATATGCCTTGCATAGATAGGCTGATTGATATTAAGATGGCTTTCGTTATGATGATAAGTTCGTGCCTGCAAGGCAACTGTGATTTCGTTAGCGATTCGATGAGGCAACATAGAATACGATACAAAGCCGCTGCCTGTCAAACTTTTTGTTTCAATGCTATAGAGCGGTGATAAGGTGAATTGAAACTTCGGATTGGGTATACGTAGATTATGAATGATGCCGCCTAGCATAAATTTGTCATAGAAGTTGTATCCGACTGCATGCATCAGAAATAAGTTGTTCTTTTTTGAAATACCAAGCCCACAACCCAATCGAATGCTTGGTTGAAATCGATGAAAAAGTCCGTTTAGTTTGTACTGATTATTTGAAATTTTTATTTCAGGAATCTGTTGATTCGCATCAATCTTAATTGAGGTGATGTCAGATGCAAGTCCCTTGAATGTTGCGGCTTCGGTATATGGATATTCGATCCACTGCGTCTCAATGATATTGTTGCCGCGACACGCATTGATCGGAATAGGACCGTTGAAGTTTGTGCGGCTGAGTGCCTTTACATATAGGTTGCTTCCTTGAATTGATACCGAAGCAATTTTATAATCAATTTGTTTAGTTGAATGGATGCCATCTTCAAAAAACCAACACAGATCCTTGCCACTTTCTTCGCAGATAATTTTTTTGAAATCTGCTGGTGTCGGATGCTTGAAATGCCATTCGTTATAGTATCGTTTCATAGCCCTGTCGAACTTATCCTCACCAAGATAGGCTCTTAGATAGGCAATCAACATCGGTCCTTTTTGATAGATGATACTGCCGTAATTGAAGTTGGTATAATCAGTAGAAGGCAGGCTGATTTTTTGATCTGCATTTTTTCTCGCACTCAACTGAAACGAGAATACGCCATTGATTCTATCGCCGAAAGTGCCAACACGCTCTTCGATTTTTGTTTCACTTTTCTTCTGTTGAATCAGACTTTTGATTTCCTTTTCATAAAACGAATTGATACTTTCATCCATCCATGGATGGTCTCGTTCATTGCTTCCTAGTAAGCCATAAAACCAATTATGGCCAACTTCATGGATGATGACGGTCTGCAGTGATGAAACAGAACCCACGCCGCCAATAACAGCCACATTCGGATATTCCATGCCATCGCCCGCAAGTAATGAGCCATCAACAATACTTGCGTGCTTGTATGGATAGTCACCGACATGTGCTGATAGGTACGAAATCGTCTTGGCGATGATTTTTGAACTGCCTTTGTAGTACTTGCTATGAATGGGTTTGTAATAACTATAACAATCAACTGTTTTCCCTGAAGGAAGTGTATCCATCGTTTTTTCTACCTGGAATGTTTTGTCTGCAAACCATGCAAAATCATGAACATTTGATTGTTTGAATGTAATGGTTTTATACAATGCTGAACTAATAATATTCGAATCGGCTTTTAAGGCAGTGGTGTCTGGATGATTCATCTTAGACGTAATGAATAGCTTTTCGCTTTCTTCCTGAAGATCGCCGGTTGCAGCGACTATGTAGTTTGATGGCAGGGTAATTTGCACATTAAACTCGCCATACTCGCTATAGAATTCGCCCTGATCAAGATAAGGCATAGGGTGCCATCCATCCTTGTCATACACTGCTGGTTTGGGATACCATTGCGATATTTGATAGGATTGTCCTACATGGCCAAGTCGTGAAAATGTGTAGGGTATTTTCACCTTGAAGGGTGTCGATATTTCTATTGATTGTGCAGGTAAAAGTGGTGTATTTAATTCGAGGATGATAATATCTTCATGATTGTTATAATTGCTGATATTGACAGATTCATTATTGACTTTAAAATTCAGGCTGTCGATCGATCCTCTTTCTTCTTCGTGGCTATAATAAAATTTGGTCTGTCTATTTTCAACGTTTTGTTGCGTAAAACTGCTTTTGTCGTTTTTATAGGCATTAGGCCACAGATGAAAATATAATTGGTTGAGTGTGTCTGATGAATGATTGGTATACACTATTTTTTCATACCCTGATAATGAATGTTGTTTATCATCAAGTGTTACATCAATAGAATAGCTAACATGTTGTTGAAAATAGCTTGATTGGCCATACATAAAAAAGCTTCCCGAGAGAAGCTGCAATAATAAAAGTCGTCTAAGCATATGTTGTTATTTTCCTCTGCCTTGCAAGATAACCAAAATAGTATAAATCATAATTTTGAAGTCAAGAACTAGCGAGCAGTTTTTAATGTAGAGTAAGTCATAACGCATGCGCTCTATCATTTCATTTGTGTTTTCGGCATAGCCAAATTTTACCATGCCCCATGACGAAAGGCCTGGTTTTACTTTGTGTAAATATTTATAGTGGGGGTGTGTTTGAGAAATGATATCAATATAATATTTGCGTTCAGGTCGAGGCCCTACTAACGACATATCGCCTTTGATAATATTGTAAAACTGTGGCAACTCATCGATGCGCCATTTGCGCATGACACGTCCCCACTTGGTGATTCGCGGATCGTTCTCGCTTGAAAGTGAAGGCCCTTTTTCTTCAGCATTCAATACCATTGAACGGAACTTGTAAATCCAAAATGGTTTGCCATATAAACCGATTCGTTGTTGCTTATAAAATATCGACCCGCTAGATGATAATTTTACTTTCAATGCTGCAAAAAGATAAAGCGGACTCAGTAAAAGTAGCACCATCGATGAAATAAAAATATCTAATGCACGCTTGATTACTCGTTGCCAATCGGGCATGAGTTCGGGATAAATTTCGATCAAGATAGCCGCAAACACATTACTTGTCTTGACCGATCCTGAAATGATATCGTATAAATCTGGCGTAATCTTGATAATTACTTTGCGATGCGAAAGTTGAGCTAGAATGTATTGCAACTTGTTATGTTCAGATGTGTCAATCGCGATGATGACTTCTTCGATACTATGTTCGTCAATTATTTTTTCAAGTTCGTTTATACTGCCAAGTTTGGGTAGAAACGCGCTCATGCCATTGCTTCCAGAATTGTCGGCGTAGACAAAACCTTTGAACGTATACCCTAGTTTGACTTCATTATCATTGATGTCTTTATAGATTGCGATAGCTTGTTGGTTGCCGCCAATGATTAATGTATTATATCCAAATTCGCCGCGGTTAATATTTTTTTTAATTCGACGTAATACAAGAATTCGTCCAATAGAAGTCAGGAGAAATTGAATAAGAAGATAAATGAAAAAGGATTGATAGTAATAGGTGTAATCTTTATTGATATCATTGATGATAAAAATAAAATAGAACAGGATGCTACCAAGTATAGTGATGATAAGCGTGCGGTAGATCTCAATAAATCTTGATTTTCGATATGGGTTGAAATAGGCGCCGGAAAACATATGCAGACCCAGCCAAGTGAGCGGTACTAAGCTCAATATCAACAATGCATCCTTCGCTGAAAAATGTTGTATATAATTTGAAAAATCAATATTGAAGGTGTTGTTCTTACGGTAAAATAAAAACAGAAACCAAGCCACTGCCGCTGAACAATAATCAGCGAAAGCATATAAGGTAATACCTGTCTTTACATCATGCTTCATCTATTACTTAAAGTGGATTATCTTGAAATTATCAATTAGTACCTTTCCAGAAGTTCTGCCTGCTGGCAAAGTGGCTTCAATGACAAATTTAAAGGTGGCATTCGGGTAAGACGCTGCTATAGTTCCAAAATTGACATAGATTTTACCCCATTTGTCTGAGGTGTTTACACCAATGAGCTTCACGTTAAACACGCTTGATGATTGATGCACTTCCGCTTTTAATTCGAAGGGTACATCATTTTTATAATTCAGTTCGAGGTAACACATTTTGTCATTTGGCAAGGTGTAGTCTATAACAGTTGCACTTTGACCAAATTTGGCTGTGTCAGACAATTCTAATTTATCAGACCAATTGCCTTCGAAAACATCCTCAGGTGTGTTTGTCTTTATAAATGTTGTATCGCCGTATAAGGGGCCGAAACTATTTCCTTGTTCGAAGTCGTAATTTAAATACACCGTTGATAAACTATCACCGGTTCTGTAATTGAATGTAGGAATATGATCTATGATTCCGGCAGGGCTTGGATTAAACGAAAAGGTATCTAGACTATAAAAAGGATATTTGGCTCTCATGCCGCTGAGACCATTTTCCCATATCCCCGCTACAATTTGGAGTTCACCTCGAACTGTTGACAGCACAGGTACTTTGGCGGGCAATTGAAAGGCTCCTAGCAGTTGTCTGTTATAGTACACCCATACATCTGTGATCTTATGGGAAACTGATCCGTGAATCAGAGGGTCGGTAGAAATCAATCGCACACTATCAATTTTTATATAGGTGGGAATCGACTCTGTTGGATTCACCATATTGCAAGCCTGAAAGACCATTAAAACTAGAAGAAAATGTACGTGGATAGATTTCATGTAATAGGTTTGTTACTAACGAAAGATTGTATGAATTATTTTATTCGTCGCCGGAAGAAAGAATCTTTTTTAATATTTTATGCGCAATATCTAGTTTTTCATATCCTTCTCTAAGTTTTAGTAAAGGGTTTGCATCCGTAAGGATACTATCTCTAAAATTCTCAAGCTGATATCGCAAGGGGTCTGCTTCTTCTAGTGGAAGTAGGGTAGCTGTTAAAAGGCTATTGTCATTTTCAGCTCGAGTTAGAACGCTTGTTTGACTCAATTCGAAATCAATCGTTGTGATTTTATGTTCTTCGTAAATTTTGAGATGACTTAGGCTATGCTGTGAATTTGTATCAACAGAAAGCACTGCCACACATCCGTTGGAAAATTCAAGCCTCGCATTTGCCATATCGTTTTGGTCGCCAATAATTTTATGACCGTTTGCCCAAATTCGTTTGATATCGCTTTTGACAATGTTCAATACGACCGCAATATCTTTCATCATCACATCGAGGATGATATGTTTAGAGTTGTCTTTATCAAATATCAAACTGCGCTGCGATTCAATAAAAAGAGGCGTCAGGTGTTGCTGACTGACGGCAAGAAAAGCGGGATGGCAAAGTTCTTTGCTTCCAATCATACATTTTACATTGGCTTCTTTACGGCTTTTAAGAAGTTGCCCAATTTGATCAACACTAAGTGTCGATATTTGTTCAAGAAATACATGCTTCCCGTTTCTGAATGCTTGTATTGAAATTTCGTATGGGTCTTGCTCAGATGCAAGAATGTAGATAGCATCCGATAACTCAAGGAGTGTATTTAAATCGGAGAAAGACTGAATGCCTGCAATGTTTTCTATGCCTTGCCCATCGCAATAGGCACCACTGATATTGACATTTTTTGTTGTTAGGAAATACTCCACGTTCGAACCTAACTGTTCAATGTTGCCGATTATCCCGATCTTTACCATGCCTTTATTTGTCGCTGCAGTTTATTATTTTAAATTGACTGATTGTGTCTTTGATGTTACCACTAGCAAACCTTATACATCCATGAGTGTGTATCAGGAATATTGCCATAGCGAATATCGGCAAGCTCTTTTTTGATGAAATTTGACACGTCCCATGTTTCAACTGGCGGTAGCATGAGGGTTTCGCCATTGTAAAATAATTCTGAAATAGGCGCAATGACAGCTGCTGTGCCGGCTCCGAATGCCTCTTTAAGTTGGCCATTACGATAGTTCGATTCGATTTCTTCGATACTGATTGCTCTTTCTTCGACGGTCATTCCTTTCTCTCTAAGTAAGCGTATGACACTATCTCGTGTAACACCTGCCAATATAGTTCCTTCTGATAAGTCAGGGGTTACAACGGTATTCCCGAAAACAAAAAACACATTCATTGTTCCGATTTCTTGCACATTCTTGTGAGTGTATCCATCAGTCCATAAAATTTGGTCATAACCAAGTTTTTTGGTCTCAAGCATAGGAAGCATGCAGGCGCCGTAGTTTCCAGCCGCTTTGGTAAAGCCTATACCGCCAGGGAATGCCCTGACAAATTTATTCTGAACATAAATCCTAGTCGGTTTGCTGTAATATGCACCAGCTGGGGATGTGATGATCATAAATCGGAACGTGTCAGCAGGTTTTACACCGATGAAGGCATCTGTTCCAAACATGAATGGACGGATATAAAGTGAACTGCCTTCTGAGTCAGGGACCCACTCTTTATCAATTTCTATGAGCTTACGCATTCCTTCCATGAATAATTCTTCAGGCACTTCAGCCATTGCCATTCGGCGGGCGGATACATTAAACCTTGCCCAATTATCTCTCGGTCGAAAAATAGCAACTTCGCCATTCTTGCGCCTATAGGCTTTGATACCCTCAAACAACGATTGTCCGTAATGAATGAACGTCGTGGCCGGACTCATTGTGATATCGCCGTAAGGCACTATGCTAGGTTCCTGCCAGGCACCATCTTCGAAATCGCAAATCAGCATGTGGTCTGAATATTGTTTGCCGAATTGCAAATTCGAAGAGTCTAGTTCATTCACTCGACTTTCCGCTACGTTAGTTATCTTGATATTCATGAAAAAGTGTAATTGTATTTCATTAAGTTTGCAAAACAACAAAAAAAAACTGAATAAACTTGATGATTGATGATAACATAGCGGAACTTCTTCACATTTACAACCAACCCGTGTATATCCCTGATGTTTCTGCAATCAGTTCGTTGACGCCAAAAGGTGGATTCGGAAAACAGGTGCTTGTGTTGGTGAAGGAGAATGATCTAAATGCATCGAATGAAATGCTGTTAGCGAAAATGCTTGCTGCATGTCAATTGAATGAGTCAGATTATTATATCATTAGTTCGACACAGGACGCTGTGTTGCCAATGATACATCGCTTTGTGCCCGAAACGGTGTTGTTATTTGGACTTGATTTGCACTCCGATACATTCGAATCATTGAAGGACAAATACAAGCCCTTTCGTTTTGGGGGAAAGAAATTCTTACTCTGCGATTCTCTAACCTCCATTTCAAATGCTCCAACGCTTAAATCGGCGTTATGGACAAACGGCCTTAAACCGCTATTTAATATCTCATAATATGGAATTAGTTTTTTGTACAAGTAATGCGCATAAGTTAGCTGAAGTCGCTGCCATTCTTGGAAATGATTTTTCATTTTTGACCTTGTCTGAAATTGGTTTTTATGATGATATTCCTGAGCCATATAATACCCTGGAAGCGAATTCGCTAACAAAGGCCGAACAAGTATATACACAAACTAGCCGAGATTGTTTTGCAGAAGATACCGGATTGTTTATTGAAGCTTTGCAAGGCGAGCCAGGTGTTTTCTCAGCACGTTATGCCGGTGAGCCTGCTGATTCGCAAAAGAATATGGAGAAAGTGCTAGAGAAGATGAAAGGAACTATCAATCGGGATGCCTTTTTTAAAACAGTGATAACGCTCATTTTAAAAGGTAAGGCGGTTCAATTTGAGGGACGTTGCCATGGTAAGATTGCTGAAACGAAAAGTGGCGTGCAGGGTTTTGGTTATGATCCAATTTTTATCCCTGAAGGCGCTGCAAGAACCTTTGCTGAATACAGTGCAGATGAAAAAAATGCCATCAGTCACCGAAAAAAAGCATTCGATGCATTGTCGGATTATTTACGTTCTTTAAACAGTAAAACACGATGAGGGTTCGCATCAACTTCGCTACTCCGTTTATTTTTTCTACCATCATACCTGTTCGCATCAGCGATGTTAATTATGGTGGCCACGTCGGGAACGATAGCATACTATCTATTCTTCATGAAGCGAGGTTGCGATTTTTAAAGCAATCGAATTTTACAGAAATGGATGCTGGCGGTTGTTCACTTATTATGGCAGATAGCGCTATTCAGTATAAAGGCGAAGCGTTTCATGGCGATGATCTTCAGGTAGAAATAGCAGTCGCTAACCTTTCTTCAATCTCTTTTGATCTGTTTTACAAGGTCACTACAAGCAGGAATTCGGTGAGTATATATATTGCATCTGCCAAAACCGGACTGATTTGTTTCGATTACACACAACGGAAAATTATGGAAATGTCTACTGCGCTTAAGACCTATCTTGAAATGGAAAATGAGTAAACGCGTAACCGAATTTACGGTATGCTATATCGTTGGAATGCTAAGTGATCAGCGGCAATGAATTATCCATCCACTATTTTATTTTGATTTTTATAAATAATCCTTCATTTTTGCAGCCTTTATGAAAACCCTTGCCGAACTGGCGCCTTTATTATCTGCACCGCAAAAGATTGCTATTACTCATCATTATAATCCTGATGCAGATGCGCTGGGTTCTTCCTTGGGTCTGTTTCATTATCTAAATCAACTTGGGCATAGTTGTCATGTGATATCGCCGAATGCCATTCCCGACTTCCTGCGTTGGATGCCCGAATCAAACTCGGTGTTGATTTATGAAGAAAATAAACAAGCAGCAGATGCAGTGTTGGATGAATCAACGATATTATTCAGTCTTGATTATAACCACTACTCTCGCACACAAACACTAGCAGGGAGTCTAACTAATTTCAACGGAACGAAAGTGATGATTGATCATCATCTGTTTCCTGATACTGTGTTCGATTTTGGCCTGAGTCTTCCTTCGAAAAGCAGCACTTGTGAGATGGTGTATGACTTTATTAATTCAACAAGTGGGAATAGTCTGATTGATTTAAATATAGCGCGCTGTTTATACGCTGGTGTGATGACAGATACGGGATCATTTAAGTTTCCATGTACTACGGGTAGTGTGCATGCGATGGTCTCCGATTTAATGGAAAAAGGTCTTCAAACAGCACCAATTCATCAGGCTATATTCGATACGTTCAACGTCAATAGACTTCGTTTTTTGGGTTATGTATTGTCTGAAAAAATGATCATCGATCCTGCAACACATTCATCGTTGATTCCTATAACAAAAGAAGAGTTGAATCGTTTTCAATTGAAAACAGGCGATACGGAAGGAATTGTTAACTACCCTTTAAGCATTCAAGATATTATTTTTTCTACCTTTATCACCGAAAGAGATAATGAAATTCGGATGTCATTCAGAAGCAAAGGGCTCTTCAATGTCAATGAGTTTGCACGAACTTATTTTAACGGCGGGGGGCATGCAAATGCAGCTGGAGGACGTTCACATGCATCGCTTTCCGATACGATCGAAATCTACAGAAAAGCAATTATTCAAACAGAAAATCAATTAAAGCAATGTTACAACGAACTCGTTTAGTACTTCTCGGCTGTCTGTGTTCTGTTTATGCAACAGCACAAAAACCAAGCCCAGCGCCTGCGCCGAAATTAAACCCACAACCGGCTATGGTGGCGCCTAATGCGGCCCCTGCATCAAAGCCAGTCAATTATAAAAAATTAAATGCTGGCCTAGAATATGCCATGATTGTTGACAAACCCACAAGTCCACATCCGATGGAAGGTGATATCATTAAGGTGAATATGCTTTCGGCTTGCAATAACAGATTGCTCTATAGTACCTATCAATCTAATAAAGGGAAGCCAGCCGAATTCAGTGTCAATAAACCCAATTTTAAAGGCGATCTTATTGAAGCCATTATGCTGATGACACCCGGTGATAGTATGATTTGCCTTGTCAATGCAGATATGTTATTTAAGAGTACAAAAAACAAAAAACCAGACTTCATAAAGAGCGGAGATAAAGTGCAGTATTTTGTAAAATTGGTTTCTGTAAAAACAAAAGATCAGGTTCAAAAAGAACAGCAGGCAGCATTCACGAAGCAGATGCAAGAGCAGATGGAAAAGCAGAAAAAAGACGCCGCCAAGCAACTGATAAACGATGATAAAGATCTTCAAGCCTATTTCGCGAAGAATCATCTAACGCCAACAAAAACAGCTTCAGGTTTATATTACACAATTAAAGAAGAAGGCAGTGGCGAACTTCCTAAAACAGGAGACACCATTGTGATGAATTATACTGGTACTTTATTAGATGGTACCAAGTTTGACAGCAATGAAGATACTGCGTTCCATCATGTTTCACCTTTTCAATTTTCATTAGGAAAAGGTCAGGTGATCAAAGGGTGGGATGAAGGTGTGGCCTTGCTTAAGACAGGAGCAAAAGCAACACTGTATATTCCTTCGCCAATGGCCTATGGTTCACAAGCTAGACCAGGTGGCGGTGCTAATCCAAAAGGAATTCCCGCAAATTCTATCCTGCTTTTTGATGTTCAATTAGTTTCTATGAAAACTCCTGAGCCTGTCTCGCCAGCACCAGCAACACCGTCCACTGAAAATGCAATTCCTCAAAATCAAAATAAATAAAACAAGAATTAAACTATGTTACAAAAAATCTCAATGACATTTTTTGCGTTGACTTCGCTCGCAGTTTCTGTAGATGTGAATGCTCAATCATTCAAAAAATTACCGAATGGTCTGGAATATGATATTATCAAAGATGCACCGGGTACAAAGAAAATTGCTGATGGCAGTTATGTCAGCATGCATATCAGAACAAAAATTGCTGATTCTGCAATGTTCGACTCTTACAAGATGAATAATGACAAGCCGATTGAGCAGCAATTGACTGCACAATTTCTTGGTGGATTTATGGATGGTTTTGCTATGCTATCCGCTGGCGATAGCGCTGTGTTGCGCATGCCAATTGATTCAGCGTTCAAAGGTGGTCAACTTCCTCCGTTTGCAAAATCAGGTGATAAAGTAACGTATGTAGTGAAGATTTTTTCTGTAAAATCAGCGGAAGAATTTGAGAATGAAAAGAAAGAAGCAGGATCGAAACAAATCAGTATTGATGATAAAATAATTCAAGACTATATCAAGGCAAATAAGTTGGATGCCAAAAAGACGGCATCTGGATTGTATTATATCATCGAAAAAGCGGGTAATGGAAAACATGCCACAGCGGCTGATAAAGTGAAAGTTCATTACAAAGGAACATTGATTGATGGTACTAAATTTGATTCGTCATACGATAGAAATCAACCGATTGATTTTCCATTGTCAGGTGTTATAAAAGGCTGGACAGAAGGCATTCCGTTATTGGAAGAAGGTGGCAAAGGGAAGTTGTTAATCCCGTCAGGTTTGGCATATGGTCAAAATGCGCCTCCAGGTTCACCCATCAAGGCAAACGATGTATTAATTTTTGATGTAGAACTATTAGAAATATTAAAATAAAAAACGATTGAAATAAAAATTATGAAAAAACAATTATTCGTATTGGCTCTATTAGTAGCTACAGCAATGTTCTCTTCATGCGGAGAACCTAAATTTAAAAAACTTAAATCCGGTCTGGAGTATAAGATTGTCAAAAAAGGCAAAGACGGCAAGCAAGCTGTGTTGGGTTCTATGATTACTATGCATATGAAAACTATGTTGCGCGACAGCGTTTTGTATGATAGTCACACAATGAACGGTGGTAATCCGGTTCCTGCTCAGGTATCAAAACCTTCATTCAATGGGGATCTTATGGAAGCGATCGCTTTGTTATCTGAAGGCGATAGCGCTGTTGTTCGTATTTCCGTTGATTCATTATTCGGTGGTCGACCAATGCCTGAATTCTTGAAGAAAGGTGATGTGATGCAGTTTAGTTTAACGATGGTGAGTGTGACATCAGAAGAAGAATATAAGAAAGAAAAGGAAGTAGAATCGAGCAAGCAAATTGGCATTGACGATAAAGCCATTCAGGATTATTTGGCATCTAAAAATTTGAAAGCTGAAAAAGCCGCTTGTGGTATTTACTATATGATTGAGAAAACAGGGAATGGCAAACATGCCACTGCAAGCGATAATGTAAAAGTAAATTACAAAGGAACATTATTGGATGGTACAAAATTCGACTCATCGTATGATCGTAACGAGCCAGCAGAATTTCCGTTAGGTCAAGTAATCAAAGGCTGGACAGAAGGTATTCCGTTATTGGAAGAAGGCGGTAAGGGAACGTTGATTATCCCGTCGACATTGGCGTATGGCGCTAATCCCCCACAGGGTTCGCCAATCAAGCCCAATTCGGTACTTGTGTTTGAAATCGAATTGTTGAAGATTTCAAGTGGCAAGCCTGCTGAGGCAACGAAATAAATAAAAAGATCAAAAACCTTCTCGATTATTGAGAAGGTTTTTTTTTACTTTTACCTGCTTTTAGAATGATTGAATCGAACGAATCAATCGAGAGTATCATCATCATTTCAAATTAAAAATTACAAAATGAAACGTATTTATTCATGTCTTTTTATGTTGATCGCACTAACCTCGTGCTTGTCAAATGCAGCGCAAAATTCATCAGCTACAAAAACTATTCCAGTAAATGAATATCAAAAAATGCTGAACGAAAATAAAAATGTGCAACTTATTGATGTGCGCACAGCGTCTGAATTTGCTGCAGAGCATTTGATGAATGCCATCAATATTGATTACAATGCGGCAGATTTTAAAGCAAAAATAGCTAGCCTAGATAAATCAAAAACAACGATGATTTATTGTTTGTCAGGTGGGCGAAGTGCAGGCGCTATGAATGCAATGGCCGACATGGGCTTCGCGACTATATACAATATGCAGGGCGGTATTTTGCAATGGAATGCATCACAACTTCCTACCACGGCGAAGGTTGAAGCATCAGGATGGAAAGGGATGACAAAAGAAGAGTATAAGAAGCTGATCAGCGGTGATATCCCAGTTGTAATAGATTTCAATGCGAAGTGGTGCGGTCCATGCAAGCAATTGAAACCCATACTAGAGGAATTGCAAAAGGAATATGCAGGTAAAATTAAAATTATTCCAATCGATATCGATGAGAATAAATCACTTGCGCAATCGATGTATGTCAATAATATTCCATTATTGGTGTATCATGAAAATGGGGAGGTTGTCTCGAATCAGGAAGGATTTTTGGATAAGCAAGGATTGGAAAAAATGTTTAAATTGAAATAATGTTGTCGGGTTGAATGAATGTAATAAGATGGTGTGTTTCGATACAGGACAGATCATAATAATTCGATGCATTTACACCAACAATCAAAGCAAAAGTTGCCGAAAAATTTCACGACGTATTCTGAAAGTTGTAATGCCTCTTGCAGAACGGTAAACATTTTTTTATCCTGTGTTAATGTAATTAACAGATATTTATTTTTAATCCCGGATTGATTGATACAAATCCTGATTACTTTTACGAACGATTCAATCTTAATTAAGTTTATAAAAAGTATGTGTATGAAAAAAATAGTGGCTGTCCTCTTGTCCCTGCTGTTCATGAGTGGGGTGTTTGCACAAGAAAAAATACAAGATGAAGTAAAGACTGTCGTTTCTGAAGGGAAGGCAATTTTCAAACTTGAAATGGCCAATCGACTTGGGCAAAAGATATTCAAAGCAAAATATAAAGGAAAGAAATCGATTGAAGGATTCGTTTCATATACGGAGGCCGACCATGTTAAATTGGTTTTCTATTCGGGCGGCAAAGAGTCTAAGGTGCTAGGTAGTGTGTCGTTTGATGACTCGTTTGATATTGACAAATCTGTTGTTGATATCATCGAGCGAGAGATCAATGTTCAAGAAGGGCAACTGATTAAATTACGTAAAAACGCCCTTACTATTATCAGTAATGTGTCGCTGTTTCCCCTGCCTGAACATGCAAGCTTTAGTGTTATTCCAATGGTTGAGAATAACGTAAATAAGGTATATGTAATGACAGTCTCCACGAAGGAAAGTGTTGTTATGTTTGGAAATGATTATTTATTATCGTTTGATGAAAAGTGCAATTTCACTGAGAAGAATTCATTCCATAAAAATCAGGCTTCAGTAACGTTCGATAAAAATGCGGGCACTGCCAATGACAATGGAAGCAATCATATGCATTTAGCGCAAAAAGGCGAAATGGTTTCATCGACTGATATTGCCACATTGATGTTGTATGAGAAGGATACAAAGTGGTCACAACATACCTTTATTTCTGAACATTATATGTTCTTCTGGAATTATGCAACGCATGATTTACAAGTGATTCCAAAAGCGGCTCCTAAAACAAAATAGTCGAAGCAGTAATAATTTTATAACGATCAAGAAAGGGTTGCGTCATTGATGTGATCCTTTTTTATGTTGTCATACATAAGCATGAGTATGTTGTTAGGGTTTTATGTTTACGTCATGTATATGTTGAGAAATAATTGAACAACATGTGTTTGTTGTACTAGTGTTTTTTTCTTTCATCAGGCCGCATTGAAATGGATAGTTGACATTAAAAAAAGTGGGCTGTGAAAAAATCGAAGTCGTATATTTGCGGCTATGCAATTACTCGACGGAAAATTAGTTTCACAGCATATTAAAGGGGAAATAGCCAATCAGGTGAAGGCTTTCGTAACTTCAGGAAAAAGAGCCCCGCATCTTGTTGCCATCTTGGTTGGCGAAGATCCTGCTAGTCAAGCGTATGTTTCATCCAAGGTTAAAACCTGTGCTGAGTTAGGATTTCAATCGACCTTAATCCGATATGAATCTTCGTTAAGCGAAGCAGAATTATTACGTAAGATTCATGCCATCAATCTTGATCCAACAGTAGATGGTATATTAGTTCAATTACCATTGCCAAAACATATTTCAGAAAACAATGTGATTGAAGCTATCAAGCCAGAAAAAGATGTCGATGGTTTTCATCCAGTGAACCAAGGAAAAATGATGTTGGGTCTGCCAACATTTATACCAGCGACACCTTATGGGATAATGCTTATGATAGAACATTACGGTATTACAACATCAGGGATGCATTGTGTGGTGATTGGTCGCAGTAATATTGTGGGCACGCCGATGAGTATTTTGTTGAGCCGCAATACAGAGCCTGGCAATTGCACTGTCACTCTGTGCCATTCGAAAACGAAGGATATTAAAGGGTTGTGTTTGCAAGCTGACATCATTGTGGCAGCGATTGGCAAACCGAAATTTGTAACAGCTGATATGGTAAAGGACGGTGCGATCATCGTAGATGTAGGGATTAATAGAATGCATAGTGAAGAAACAAAGAGTGGTTTTAGATTAGTTGGTGATGTAGATTTTGAGAATGTTTCAGCGAAGGCAAGTTATATAACGCCAGTGCCTGGAGGGGTTGGGTTAATGACTATTTGCGCGCTGATGAAAAATACCTTATTGGCGTATATGGCGAATATCGCGCGTTAGTTTTCGTCATCAATCATAATGATTGATATCGTACTGATTGTTGGAATGTTATTTTAATTTGTGGTTTTAAAATCAATATATTTTTTGTATGAATGTGACACTGCCAGTAATGGAAACTTTTTATTCAATCCAAGGCGAAGGATATTATCAAGGGCATGCTGCCTTTTTTATTCGTTTGGCGGGATGTGATGTTGGCTGTGTTTGGTGTGATGTCAAGGAAAGTTGGGATGCAGGATTGCACGCTAGAAAAACGATCAGCGAACTTGTCAACGAAGTAAAAAAGACTGCTGCTGAAATTGTTATCATAACAGGCGGCGAGCCTTTAATGCATGATTGCACTGAATTGACAAATGAGTTAAAAAAGGAAGATTATAAAATACACTTAGAAACAAGCGCTGCCTATTCATTAAGTGGTAACTGGGATTGGATTTGTGTTTCGCCTAAAAAATTTAAGGCGCCTGTTAGTAGTATTTTACTTCAAGCGAATGAATTGAAAGTAGTGGTTTTTAACAAGAGTGATTTTGATTGGGCTGTTGAATATGCCAACAAAGTTTCAGCTTCTTGTCAGTTATTTTTACAACCTGAATGGGGTAAAGAGAAGGAAGTACTTCCATTGATTACTGAATTTATACATCAATATCCAACATGGAAATTATCGCTTCAGATACATAAGTATATGAATGTTCGTTAATAAGGCAGTCGTTGTAAAATGCGGGAAGGATACATCCGCTAGAAAGCTCGTCAACAAGATTTTTTTTGCGCTATAAAAATGGACAAATAGAATGTCATCTATACGCAAGAACCCAGTTATGATTCGTCGGATTTGTTTCGATCACTGATAAGGTATGGAATAATACATCGTTGGTTCAAGTGCAATGAAAGATTATTGATTTTCAATTGACTGAATTTGTATATTTGCTCGCTCAATAATAAATATGTTACACACGCTAAAGGAAACGCTGCTTAATCCAGAATGGTATATTCAAATGGGAGGGCTCTATATGATTATTTTTGTCGTATTCGCCGAAACTGGGTTGTTCGTTGGTTTTTTTCTTCCAGGTGATTCATTATTGTTTGTAGCAGGCATTTATCTTGAGCAACTAGCACAAGAGTTTTTTAATGCACCATTCATTGTACCCATCCTGTTGATTTCGTTGGCGGGCATTCTTGGAAATTTTGTGGGTTATTGGTTTGGCAAGAAATCAGGACCATTCATTTATGAACGGAAGGATACATTCTTTTTTAAAAAGAAGCATTTATATTCGGCCCAGAAGTTCTATGAAAAAAACGGTGCATTGACAATTATTGCAGCCAGGTTCATTCCTATTATCCGCACCTTTGTGCCAATTATTGCAGGGGTTGTAAAAATGGATTACAAAAAATTTATTCTTTATAATGTCATCGGTTCATTATGTTGGGTCTTCTCGATGATGATGGCAGGCCATCTTTTAAGCAGGCAGTTTCCTTGGATTAAAAACAGGCTTGAAGTAATTGTCATTTTAATTATTCTTGTTACAACGCTGCCTGTTATTTTACGATTTGTAATTGGAGGTAAAAAAGGTGAGCCGCAAAATTCTTGATTTTTTCATAGATGTTACGTGAATTAAAATACCGAATGGCAGCTTTTTCTGGTTTAAGAAAGATGTTTGCGCAAAATCAAGCGACTTTACTTCCTATCTATTTTTATCATATGTATTATTTTTCAAAGGGTGGTGTATCGTAGTAGTCTTGTTAGGAAATCATTAAGATAGTGCCATAATAAGAAAATAAAGTTGTGATTTATTTGACTAATTGGAATTTGGAAGTATATTTGTCTGTATTATGAACGATTTTTTAACAATCGAACGTATTTTTTTTTAACAAAATATTGAAATGATTAAATTTTAAGTTGGAATAATGGTGACGTGGATTCAACATATAGTTATGTCTAACAGAAAAAAGACTACGAATATATCGTACTTTTTTTCTGTTTATATATGTGTATGTATGCTTTGTTTGAATCATGTATCAACTGCCCAATCAGCGCAAATGCATTTGTTTGCTATCAAGCCTGATTGGAATGAGAAAGAATATTGCGGTGGTGATTTTGGATTTAAACCTGCACCAATAAATTCGCCATCCATTAGTTATTCTGGTATGCGTTCTTCATCAGATTTAAACCAACCATCGTATAATTGTACTTGGCAGCAGAGGGTCAATGCTGGAAATTGGGAACCTGTTTCGACTGTTAAGGGAGTAAGTTTCATTCCTTCTTTTTATCCTCCGTTATTGTATAATAATAAAGCAGGATCGGAGCATATTCGTTATTCATGGAGGTTGCTTGTGGATGATGTAGCGAATGGCGGTCAGCATGGCGAAAGTGATATTTACTCGATTCTAATAGCGAGCAATATGTTGGTTTCCTATTCAGTGACACCTTCAAGTATGGATTCGAAAAAAATAAATATTGATTTGAATGTTGCAGGCGGATTGCCTGTTAAAAAGTTTCAGTGGGTTACTACAGAAAAATCTAACATGGATGTTTTAACTTCTGCGAAAAGTCAGCAACAGAATTTGAAAGACGTTGCAGATAGCATGTATCAAGTTGAGATCCGCGATGGCGGTTGTTTGAATGAAGTAGTAGTGGTAAGTAAAAAAAATAAAAATAATAATAATTCACAATAATTTACATTTAGTATACAAATAACAATCTATTCCCCTTTAAAAAAAACCCTAATTATGAGAAGAATTCTTACGACTACTATCCGGGATTTGAGCAGTTCGTTGCTCTCCCGAAGAGCGCTGACAAGAACAACATTCGTTGCAATGCTAATAACATTGCTCAGTGTTGGTTTCAGTAGCATTGTTTCTGCTCAGTGTTCCAACATGACGCTGAATAACTTTACTCCGACTTGGAATGGGCTGGAGTTTTGCGATAATGGTTCCGGTTATGATCCGACTCCAATTTCTGCGCCTACCATGTCTTACAGTGGTTCTTGTAGTAATGTGCCACGATATACGTACGCGTGGGAAAAAAGTGTCAATGGAGGTTCGTGGACAACAATCTATGGCCAAACAAATTCATTTTTTGTGGTTGGGATTAATCCATCAGCAGAGACCAATTCAACTGCAGGCAGTGCCATCAAAGTTATTCAGTATCGTCTATCAGTGAATGATATAACAAATGGTCATAATGCGCAATCAATTTTCTCTGTTTCTGTTGCTAGCCAAATGTCAAGATCGGCTACTACAATGTCTCCAACTTGCGCAAGTGGTAGTAATAATAATAATGGATCAATAGATTTAACCGTAAATGGTGGTTTTACATCAAAAACGTATTCATGGACAGCCACAGGCGCTGGCGCTGTTGTTCCTCCATCACAAGCTTCTGTTCAAGATCCATCTGGTTTAACTTCTGGAGATTATAATGTTGTTGTTACTGACGGCGGATGTTCAAGTTTTTCTTATAATGTAAATGTTCCTTCCGGGTCATCAACTACATCTGGAACTACAACTGTTTCAGCATGTAATTCGTATTCTTGGAATAGTAATACATACACGACTACTGGTTCGTATACAGGGTCGTTCACAAATGCAGCTGGTTGTGATTCACTTCATACACTAAACTTGACAGTGAATTACACATCAACAGATGGAAGTTCAAGCGAAACAGCTTGTAATTCATACAGTTGGAATGGGTCAACATACACAACAAGTGGCGTTTACACGTACACGTCATTGAATGCATCAGGTTGTACAAACACAGCTACCTTGAACTTGACAGTTAATTACACTTCAGCAAATGGAGATGCTACAATCACATCATGTGATTCATATATTTGGAACGGATCAACGTACACGACAAGTGGCGTTTACACTTACACGTCATTGAATGCATCAGGTTGTACAAACACAGCTACGTTAAACTTGACAGTTAATTACAGTT
>CAIRSV010000021.1 GCA_903881265.1 uncultured Bacteroidota bacterium | reverse complement strand
TTCCTCGTTTGGTGGGTAAGATTTACTTACAAGGTCTCACCTTTGATGCGGCAAGTAGAGCCATAAAACAACAATTCAAAAAGATAGTTCCTACGTCAACCAATATTGATGTGCAAATGGGTAAACCACGCACCATCCGTGTGACGATCGTGGGTGAAGTGAAAAAGCAAGGAACCTATACTATTTCGGCATTCAACTCGGCCTTGAATGCATTATTCCGCGCAGGAGGATTAACGGATTATGGCAACTTGCGTAAAATTGAAATCCGTCGCGCTGGCCAAACCGTTGATATTCTTGATTTGTATGAATATTTAAACAAGGGTGGCAGAGAACGTGAAGTTTATCTTGAAGACAATGATTTTATCTATGTGGGTCTGTATGAAAAGAAAGTAAATGCAATTGGTAGTTTCAAACGACCAATGTTTTATCAATTAACGGGCGAAGAAGGCTTGACAGATCTTGTGGAGCTTGCAGGTGGACCTTCGTTCAATGCTAGAAATTCACTTGTGCATATCAAAACGATCAGTAATGAATCGGAGAAATATATCGACTTAGCATCGCTTAGTAAAACGAATGCTGTAGGCGGTCAATACACCGACTTAATTCTGAACGACGGAGATGAAATTACCCTGAAAGCAATCAATGAAGGCTTGAGTAATATTGTGAAAGTTGAAGGGGCTGTCAATTACCCTGATGATTACGAGGTACGTGAAGGCGAACGACTTTCGGATGTATTAAACCGAGCAGGAGGTATCGCTAACAATGCGTATCTGTCAAGAGCGTTTATCTTACGGGGCGCAAATCCATTAGAATCTACTGCGATTAAAGTGGATTTGAATGATATCACAAACCCTAATAACATCAATAACATTGAAGTATTCGCAGGTGATAAAATCAAGGTGTTATCGAATAAAGATTTTGAACAACAATATAAGATTGAAGTCATCGGATATGTGCGTAAGCCTGGTAAAATTCAGTATTACAAGAATATCAAATTAAAAGACGTCTTGTTGCTTAGCGGCGGCCTGCGTTTGGATGCAGAAAATGGACGAATCGAAATTTCCAACATCGTTGACTCTGTCAGCAAATACAATATCAATTCTAAAGGAAGTAAAATCAGAAGCATCGCTATCAATTCAAATCTTGAAATCGACGAAGCATCTGAAAATATTATCTTACGACCGATGGATCGTGTGTATGTGCGAAGAAAAACTGAATTCTTAAATCAAAGCAGAGTAAGCATTTCAGGTGAAGTAGCGTATACAGGCGAATATGCATTGGTTGAAAAAAATGAGCGACTATCTTCTATCATCAAACGAAGTGGCGGTGTGTTGCCGACGGGCTATTCGGAAGGCGCAAAATTAATACGCCCTAGTGTTGGACAAATCGTTATTGATCTTCCTACAGCATTATCTAAAAAAGGATCTAAACAAGATATTATTTTAAAAGACAGCGACATTATCATTATACCAACAGTGAATGAAATTGTGCAAGTTCGTGGAGAAGTGCAAGTTCCTATCAATATTAAATTTGATAGTGAAAACACAAGCGTTAAATATTACATCAGCGTGGCTGGTGGATTGGGCGATCATCCATGGCGTTCTAGAATCAATGTAAAATATTCAAACGGGCGAGTGAAGAGTACAAAAAATTATTTCTTCTTCCGCAAGTATCCAACCGTCAAAGAAGGATGCACTGTGAGGGTTCCAATCAAACCTAAAAAGGAAAACAAAACCGATTTCAAAGATATTCTGACTGTAACCTCTGGGTTTGTAACAACAGTGGCTACCCTGATTCTTGTTGGGAAAAGTCTGAATATCAAATTCTAAATTATTAAAAACAAGCGATTGCCAACTATCATTTCTATACTGTCAGACCTGAAAACAGCGATTATGGCCAAGTGGTTGCCTATTGTTGCTATTTCCTTTCTTGTTGCAGGTGTGCAGGGGATATTAACGCGTTCTGAAAAAGGTGAATACGGCGCGTATTCAAAAATTTTCCCATTATCCATCAATAAGTCAGGTGGCTCAAGTCCGTTGGATGCTATTCGCGCCCAATTTGGCATAGATGATAAAACTGATTTCGACAAGATTTATAATGTAAAGGAATTGGTGACAAGCCGAACCGTGTCAATGAATATTGCCCGTTCAAAACCAAGTGGTAGCAAGTACGCTTCGATGTCTGCGTGGTTGATTGATGATTATAATAACAACCGCCCTTTTCTTAAAAAGAAAATCATCGCCGACCCTTTAGACTCTAACGATATCTATTATAAAGGCGCTAGTATATTATTGGGAAATACGGAGGTGGTCAATGACACTAAAACAAATTTCACAACGATTACTACCAAATCGCATCAAAAGGCGCTCACGCAAATGATGAATGAAAAGATTTTACTTGAGTTGTCGAATTACTATATCAAGTTGGTAACCGAAAAGCCAAGGACCGATTTGGAAAAAATAAAACAGATGCGCGATTCACTTCAGGTAGAATTGAATTCGGTGGAACGAGCTATTGCAGGTTTTATCGATGCCAATCAAATGTCGGTGAAGACAAGCACGCAACTACCGCAATACAAACTGATACGGATGCAGCGAGAAATAGAGCAATTGTATACAACAACAGCTACGTCGTATCAGAATGCTAAATTTAAATTACTTTCCGAAAGCCCTATTTTTCAAGTATTAGATCAGGCAGGCGCGCCTTATACATTCGATAAACCTAATTGGAAAAAGAATGCAGCTATTGCGTTTATGATTTCGTGTCTTGTACTGTGTCTATTTTTCACAAGAAAAATAATCGTGCGAATAGTGATTGATGAATTGTCAAATTCTTAACGATATCGCAT
>CAIRSV010000020.1 GCA_903881265.1 uncultured Bacteroidota bacterium | reverse complement strand
GGCGCGTCCTACGCCATCGATAGCGCAAAACATGTGACAGTTGAAACGGCTTATAGTAATGCCGACCCGAATATGTTTTCAAAAATCGACAATGCCGCGCACAACGGATACGCCGCGCATATCACCTACGACGAATCAAGGATGATTAGTAAAAAAAGTGATATCACCTTGAACAGTAAGGCATCGTATGAATTTGTCGATAAAAAATTCAAAGCACTTGAACGTTTTAGGAATGTAGAATTTGCCAGAGATTGGAATATTACGACAAGCGACAAAAGTGAAAATGAACATCTAGGTGTTGTTTCTCTTTCACTTCAAAAAAAGAAACTCGGCGAAATTAATTATCAGTTTGGAACCTATAACCGCGGCGCTTCTTTTAATGGAATACAACATATTGCATCCATCGCAGGTTCGAAAAAGGGATATCGATTGCTTGCCAAAGGCGATCTTATGCAGCAATATTCAACTCGTTATAAAAGCAATTACTACAGGCCTTCTATTGAATTGGAAAAGCAGTTTGACAAACTTCAACAACTCACAATGGGCGCGCGTTATATCATCGAACAGAATGAAGTAAAGAACACGCTCACGGATTCTCTTTTAGCCAATGCCTTTGCCTTTGATGCATTAAGTGTCTATATCAAGAATAGTGGAAGTGCTAAAAATAATTTTACGGCAGAATATACCCATCGTAATGATAAAGCAATACAGCATAATGCGTTTGCGCGCAGTACGGAAGGTCATACATTTTCGCTGAATGGCACGATTAGCTCGCTCAGAAATCACGAGATCCATGCCACAGCCACCTATCGTATCCTGGATATTAAAGACACCTCAATAACCAAACTGAAGCCTGACGAGAATTTGTTAGGGCGTGTTGAATATAATTTTTCGGTTATTAAAGGATTCATTACCGGTAATATTTTATATGAATTTGGCTCAGGGCAAGAACAGAAACGAGAGTTTGCCTATGTTCAAGTGCCTGCAGGTCAAGGCTTGTATGTGTGGCGCGATTATAATCAAGATTCACTAAAGCAGTTGAATGAATTTGAATTGGCCATCTTCCCCGATGAGAAATTGTATATCAAGGTCTTTACGCCAACTAATCAATATGTGAAAGCAAAATACTCGTTATACAATCAGTCGGTTTCAATCAACCCCAAAGCACTTTTTAATCAATCTACGTTGACGCTGATACCGAAATTCGTATCCCTGTTTTTTGTACAGTCGGTTGTGCAATTAAATAATCGTTTTGTGGGCAAAGAAGGCATAGCTCAATATAATCCCTTTATTAATTCGTTTGATGATAGTCTGCTTATTAATAATGCATCATCGATTATTAACTCTGTTTTCTTTAATCGCTTCAATAGCAGTTGGGGCCTCGATTATATTAATACCTTGGCTGGTGGAAAGACATTGCTGAACTATGGCATTGATGCGCGTAAGAATGTCGAACAACAACTTCGTGGTCGATATAATCTTAGCAAGCAACTCACCTTTTCAGTAGGAATAAAATCGGGCAGTAAGAAATTTCGATCTCAATTTCTTGAGAATAGAAATTACGACATCACCTATCAGTCGGCAGAGCCATCGATTACAATCTTGTTGATGAAAAATCAATTCAGAATTTCAACAGGATACAAATACGATATCAGACTAAATGCCAAAGATCTTGGCGGAGAGAAGGCGAAGGCCGATAATATCAATCTCGAACTCAAATACAATATCCTTGGTTCAGGTGCCTTGAATGCACGGGCCACTTTTTCAAATATTGCGTATACAGGTACCGAAAATTCAGGTGTTAGTTATACGATGCTTGATGGTTTGCAAAAAGGAAAAAACTGGTTGTGGCAAGCCTCTTTCAACAAACGCGTATCGAAGAATATTGAAATGAATCTTGAATATGAAGGTCGCAAACCTGCATCAGGCGACATCATTCACACAGGACGAGCGAGTGTACGTGCAATATTTTAAACGAAACTGAGCCTAAAAGAGTAAATTTGATTTCTCGTTATGCCAACATATCAATTTACTTACCAAGAATATACATCAGAAGGTGAACTCGATGTATCTCAAGCGCAACTTCTTTCGATTGCCAGAAAAGCAACGGAACATGCGTATGCGCCCTATTCGAATTTTCGTGTTGGAGCAGCCGTTTTGCTCAGTAATGGAGAAATTGTGACAGGTGTTAATATCGAAAACGCCTCTTATCCTGTTGGTGTATGCGCCGAGCGAAGTGCCTTGGCTTCAGCCATATCATCGTTTCCTCTTGAAGCTATTGTGTCAATCGCTATTAGTTATGTCTCTCCCGAAGGCGACAATGCGATGCCGGCTTTTCCTTGTGGCATGTGTCGTCAGTTTATTTCGGAATGTGAGGATAGGAACAAAAAAAATATTGTGCTGATTTTGGCTGGTCAAACAGGAAATATCGTGGTTGTCAATTCGTCGAAAGATTTACTGCCATTTAGCTTCAGCGGCAAAGATTTGAAATAGATACGACGCGCCAATTTTCCTCTTTTATGATGCTTAATTTTGACTATTTTTGCCGGCAGTCATTCGAGTGATGACGACGAATAATTTTCTATGTCATATACCTTAAAGAATAAAGTCAGAATCGTAACAGCAGCCTCCTTATTTGATGGCCACGATGCTGCTATCAATATCATGCGTCGCGTTATGCAAAGCAGCGGCGCCGAGGTCATTCATCTCGGTCACGACCGCAGCGTGCAAGATGTGGTTGATTGCGCTATACAAGAAGATGCAAATGCGATTGCCATGACGAGTTATCAAGGCGGTCATGTTGAATATCTTAAATATATGCACGATCTTCTTAAAGAGAAAGGCTGCGGACATATCAAGATATTCGCTGGTGGCGGTGGGGTCATTCTTCCTGAAGAAATTCACGAACTACAAACCTATGGCATTACAAAAATTTATAGTCCGGATGATGGTCGCGCTATGGGACTTCAAGGTATGATTGACGATCTACTTGAACAAAGTGATTACCCTACGGGAAATACTATCAGTAACGAAGCAGAACAACTGAACAAAGGAGATTATAAATCATTGGCTCG
>CAIRSV010000019.1 GCA_903881265.1 uncultured Bacteroidota bacterium | reverse complement strand
CGCGAGAGTCACCAAGTCCAGACAAAGCCCACACGCGAGAATCTTCTGGCACTTTCGCCAGGACACGCTTCAAGTAGGGGCCCTGTTGAATAGCAGAATCGGCGCCCACAGCAAGCTCAAGTTTCTTGCTTCCGCAGACTTTTTTTGCGCTATCGAAATTCTCCATTCTATTAGGAAAATAGTATCGGATGCTACCGTTCGCAAACTGCCAGAATCCTTCTGCAATAGCAAACTTTTCCATTAGCGCTGACCATTCACTCGCTGAGTATTTCTGAATTGAATTAGCAAATAAACTCTCATTTATAAAACGTGGGATCTCAGAAACTGTATAACCATGCTCAATGGCCACGCGATAAATGATCTCGTGCAAAATCAATGCGGCCTTATTGTCTTCATTCATAGCTTTCCAGAGGCGTAGATTTATAACATATCGAGGATCATGAGGGTATGCTGGCTCTTTCTGAACAGCAATTTGCATAACACGGCAATCTGGCTTCAACAGAACATCTCCTGCATCCTGAATTTCAACGAGAGCGCTATCGGCATAGGCAACTTCTTTATCAAAGGACGACAAATAGTTAAATAATTTGGCAAATAAAAACTCATCCTTTCCGCCCAATCGTTCAATTGCACGACTTACTTTCTGAGTTGGGGACAAATTTTCGGGACCAAGATCCGGATTCAATCCTCTCATTTCCCTAGCTTCAAAGACATCAAATTGCTCAATCTTTTGAATTCCGCCGTCCGACGCGGTACAAACAATTGCATCGCCACCATTTCCAACGGTGTGGCTACCTTGCAACTGACTGTTTGCCGCACTACCATCCTTTTGCCCATTTTCCTTTTTTTGGCAACTGCAAAGGTTTAAGGCAATAATGGCAAATATCACACTGAAATAACTCCGGCTCATTTTCGATCCTCCAAACTGTAAAATTGATAAGAAAAACAATAAACAGCGCTTTTTCCGCCGTGAACACGAGCATCAAGACAAAACTGGCTGCGCAGCTCCTGGAGTCTTTTCTTGAACTCGGAAATTCTGGATTGATCAATTGAAATAATGACTGATGAAAACTCGCGCTCATCTAGAGGAAAAGCAAACAGAGCATTTTCAGCTTTTCTAAGCAGTTGGGAATGAAAGGATTTGATAGCACTGGAGGGTATACCTCCAGGAACTAATGTGTGATTTTTATCCACGACTAACTTTTGGCCTTGTCGCCGAACAAATTTTAGGCGCACGAGCCGTTCTATAGCCTCCTCCACCTGCAGCCGATGTAGACCCAATATTTTCGCAAGATCGCCTACGTTTTGGGAATGGGCATTATCTTCTAATAACTCCAAAATGGCAAAATGCCACCAATCTGAAATTAGACTGAACGTTTCGATCGAGACTACTTCCGCTTCCGTACTCCGTGACGATGCTTTCAATCGTTCAGCCGCTAACTTCCTCTCTGTGGAACTTCGTGCGTGTTCTGAGTCAACAAGATCGCAAAATTTTTCACGTTCGACTTCGGAGAATCCCAGATTATTGGAAATCTTTATTGCAGCACTGCGGGAAAGGCCATGCTTTCCCTTCAAGACCTCACTTAGCAAGGATCTTGAAATCTTTAGATCTCTTGCGAATGAAGTTTGCGAGTACGCCTGATTTCGCTTTAAGCGCTTTGAAAATTCGGCTTTAAGAATATTTCGATAGTTCACTTCCACGAAGCCCTCCGATGGACGCCAAACTACAACGTGAGATGTTAAAAAGCAACGATACATCGAACAAACTGTTCGATGTATTTCGATATACACATGTTTGAGTCAATAAAAGCTATCTATCCGATTGTCCAAGCACAATCTCTTAGCTGGTAAATCCCCTTAATAACAGCATCTTGCCAAGCAATGCCAAGCAGCGCCTACTCCCATTTGACGCCTCGTCTTGTTCCATAAGGAAACTTGTAAAGTGGCGAGAAAACTTCATACTGTAACTCATCGTCCATTAAAACGGACTTCCATCGATGCCCTTCCCTGATGTGGTTAAAAGCCTCCTCCGTGCGACGATTCAGAATATTTAACATTTTAGCGAGCGAATATTCAGTCGATTTGCTTTAATATGTTTTGAAACGATGCAGGGCGCAGGGCCTAAACTCCATGAGAACTCATATAATGGCCTCTTCAACACAGACACCTGTGCCCACAACTCCTCGGTTTATCTTTCTAACCTCAATTTTCTGGGCCTTGAACGCAGATTTCAAATATCCAACTGCTGCCTCGGGGTTCATATCTGAGCTGCAAGTAAAAATATCGACCGAAGCACATGAATACTCTGGCCAAGAATGAATTGCGATGTGAGATTCAGCAATAACAACAACTCCACTAATCCCATGTGGATTAAATTCATGAAAAACATCAGCAACAATTGTGGCATTGGCAATTTTCGCCGCTTCTATCATGATTTCTCGAATTTTATTTTTGTCATTGATCGTATTTTTGCAGCAGTTATAAAATTCAGCCAAATATTGCGTTCCTAAATTTATTTTCTTCATCT
>CAIRSV010000018.1 GCA_903881265.1 uncultured Bacteroidota bacterium | reverse complement strand
GCCCTTTTCCGATTTGAGCAAACGCACTTCCGCCTTGCTCAATAATGTATGGAAGACAAGCCAATGTTTCGACATTATGTACGATAGTTGGTTTATTGAATAATCCTTTTTGTGCAGGATAAGGAGGACGCACACGCACTTCGGGTCGCTGTCCTTCAATGCTTGACAGCAGGGCTGTTTCTTCGCCGCAGATATACGCACCTTGTGCCTTGATGATTTTGAAATCAAAATTAAAACCAGTGCCTGCGATATCCTTGCCCAGGAGATGTAAGTTTCGTAATGTTATTAATTCCGCTTCACAGATATTGACGGCTTCAGGGTATTCACCTCTGATATAGATGACGCCCGTTTCTGCGCCTATAACATAACCTGCTATCATCATACCCATGATAACGCTATGCGGTCGCTGCTCGAGTAAATAGCGATCACTGTAAGCTCCAGGGTCTCCTTCATCTGCATTACAAACCACAAATTTGGTTTCGTTGACTTCGTTTTTACAAGCTTCTAATTTAAATGACATCGGGAAACCTGCACCACCTCGCCCTCTGACACCTGCTATTTTTATTTCGTCTAATACCTCTTCTCTTGATTTGTTTAACGCAGCTACCAATGTCTGATAATAAGTAGGAATAGCCGGATAGCTCGCTGTCAAAACTGCCGTGCCAAAATGGTTGACATGATACGTGTCATTTGGTATCAGTTTATCTGTTTCCTTTTGCAACACAACCGCCGCTAAATGATCAATCGCATCGCCACTATAGTTGACACCATCAATATGAAAAGCACTGTTTTCATGACACCTTCCTAGGCAACACATATCGCCTATTTCTTCTTCCTTATAATGCTGCTTTAATTTTTCATGAACATCAGGTTGCGTGCCTGCGCATAAACAAGCGCTGCCATTACATACATAAACTTTTTTGCCTTTATTTTCTTCACGGGTAAAATCATAAAAGGAAGCACTTCCATAGGTATTCGCTTTTCCAATCAAAAACTCATTTGCGAGTTCTTCGAGTTGCGCAGTTGATAGTGAACCGGTTTCTTTTGCAAGTAGCCCGATTTGTTCGAAAAGATTTTGGTCTAAGCCCTTACGACCCGATAATTCACTAATATTTATTGACATAAAAAAAATGTTCTATCAAATGTATATAAAAAAACTGAAACCGTTTGACCTACCAAAAGAAGCGCAACGCATCAGTATCAACACATCTTCTTCTCAATTAACTGAAGACAATTCGCTCTCCATTTGAATAGATGGTAAATCGACTTCCTCTGCAAAATGCCAATAAGGTAATCCCATGTTGTTTGCAATAATCAACCGCCATACTAGACGGTGCCGAAACAGAACACAAAATAGGAATGCCCGCCTTATGTGCCTTACTAACTATTTCGTAAGACACTCGACCACTCACTAGCATAACTTTTGCTTCATGCAATCGATGCTGTAGCAACAAACTGCCAATTACTTTATCAACTGCATTATGACGGCCAATATCCTCTTTACAATCGAGCAGCATGCCATCAATCGTGCATAATGCTGAGGCGTGGCAACCACCTGTTTTAGCAAAATCGTGTTGGCAACTCGCCATTTGTTCAAACATCACTTCAATCAGCGATGATGATAAGGTCTCTTGTTGCTCAATGAGACCATGTAGAGTAAGATCCATCTCATATTTTCCACACATACCGCAACTGCTTACAGAGAGGAGGTTGCGTCGTTGATTAATACCCTGTTGCAATGCAGATAGAGGGATAAGAACATTCACTTTTGTAACAATCCCATGTTGATTTTTTTCGGTGATACTAAAATCAGGATGTACATCACGGTTCATATACACGTCTTCGGATAGCAAGATGCCTCTCGTGAGTTGCTCTTCAAAACCTGGTGTGCGCATTGTGATTGTATACGAATTTCCATTGACAGAAATACTCAGCATTTCCTCTACGCATAGCAGATCAGACACCTCGTTTGCGAGATGGCCTTCGACTTTTGTTACGGAAAATTTTTCAGTTGCATTCACGATCTGATGATGTTGTAATTATACTTTACGTCCAATGAAGCCTTAGCTTAAGCCGCTAATTTTGCCGTTGTTATCGATATCCATATGTTCCGATGCGGGTATAGCAGGTAATCCAGGCATACGCATCATATCACCAAGTATAGGGATAATGAATCCTGCACCGGCAGCGAATTCAAATTCACGCACATTGACGACAAATCCTGTAGGTCGGCCAATGACAGTCTCCTTATCAGATAGCGATTTTTGTGTCTTAGCCATACATACCGGCAGTGCATTATAGCCAAGTTCGTTGATCATTTTTAATTGGGTGCGCGCAAGAGAGGAATATTCGACTCCCTCGGCACCATAAATTTCAGTGGCAATGCAGTTAATTTTATCTTCCACAGAAAGCGTCCAATCGTATAAAGGTTTGAAATGATTGATACCACTTTCGATGACATCAATGACAGCTTGCGCTAACTCCTGCGTGCCATCACCACCTTTTGCAAATCCATACGACACAACGGCTTTGACACCAAGTTGAGCACATTGCGTTTGTACATAGTCAATCTCTTCGGCAGAATCGGCAGGGAAATAATTAATCGCTACCACAGGTGTGATACCAAATTTTTTGCAATTTTCGATATGCTTTTCAAGATTCTGAAAACCCTTCATCACCTTTTCGACACTGACTGTATTGTATTCATCTTTTTTAGCACCGCCATGATGTCGTAAGGCCCTGATAGTAGCCACAAGTACAATAGCATCCGGTGCAAGTTTCCCATAACCGCATTTGATATTCATGAATTTTTCGGCGCCCAAATCTGCGCCAAATCCAGCTTCTGTGACAACATAATCGCCAAGCGACAAGCCCATTTTGGTGGCTAATATAGTATTCGTCCCTTGTGCAATATTAGCAAAAGGTCCACCGTGTAAGATAGCTGGATTACCTTCCAATGTCTGTACAAGATTTGGCTTGATGGCATCTTTCAACAAAAGCGCCATCGCACCTTCCGCCTTAAGATCGCGAGCGAATATTGGTTTCTTATCAAATGTAAAACCAATAAAAATATTCCCTAATCTTGTTTTTAGATCATCAATATCTTTCGACATACAAAGAATCGCCATCACTTCAGAAGCCGGTGTGATATTAAAACCATCTTCACGTGGAATGCCATTTGCTGTGCCGCCAATGCCGATAATAATATGTCGTAAGGCTCTATCATTCATATCCATCACACGCTTCCATTTGATGGTACGCGGATCGATATTGAGATTGAACTGTTTGCTTTGCAGATTATTATCAATGAGGGCCGATAGTAAATTATTGGCTTTCTCAATGGCTGCAAAATCACCCGTGAAATGAAGATTAATATCTTCCATCGGAATCACCTGCGAATAACCACCACCAGCTGCACCGCCTTTCATCCCGAACACAGGTCCAAGTGAAGGCTCACGCAAAACAACAATAGCCTTCTTGCCAATCTTGTTTAATCCTTCATTCAAACCAATCGACACGGTGGTCTTACCTTCTCCGGCAGGTGTAGGATTGACAGCAGAGACCAAAATCAATTTCGCCTTCTTGATTTTTTCTTCGTCAATCAGTTCGAGAGGAAGCTTGGCTTTATTTTTTCCATAATATTGTAAATCATCACTCGATATCCCGATTTTATCAGCAATATCCTTGATATGTTTGATGGGTGCGTTTTGCGCAATTTCTAAATCTGACGGGAACGACATATTTTTTAAATTAAAGGATTCTACGCATTGTATGTCTGCATTGAAGCCTGATGAAGGAATTCATAAAAGTAGATGTAAATTTTATATTATTTGCATCGCCTTGTATTTTCGTCGATGAAAACCAGGTAAGTATGTCCTATGACTTATCTCATTCTTTATTACATTTGCCACTCATGAGTATCCCTTATTTCTACGAACCTTTTTCGGATGTTTCGCACATCGTTCTTTCCGAAAACTCAGTGCATCATGCATTGCATGTACTTCGTATGAAAACTGGATCTGAACT
>CAIRSV010000017.1 GCA_903881265.1 uncultured Bacteroidota bacterium | reverse complement strand
GTGGAAGATGTATTTAAAACCCTGCTACGTAAAAAATACACCAGCGATGACAACTTTGATGTTATCGTAAATGATCAGACCGGGGATCTCGAGATCTTTCAGCGTCGTGAAGTAGTGGCTGATGCGGATATCATGAATGATGATACCCAAATCGAATTAACAGAAGCCAAGAAGATGGATGAAAGTTATGAAGAAGGCGACGAAGTATACGAACAGGTATTAATCGAAAGTTTTGGGCGCAGAGCTATTTTGGCTGCAAAACAAACCCTGACATCTCGTATCAGCGACCTAAAAAAGAATATCCTGCTTGAAAAATATAAAGAGCGCGAAGGAGAAATTATCAATGGTGAGGTTTATCAAGTATGGAAGAAAGAAATTATGCTACTTGATGATGAAGGGAATGAATTGATTTTACCTAAATCAGAACAAATTCCGACCGATTACTTTAAAAAAGGTGAATCGGTTAGAGCTGTTGTGAAAAAAGTAGATTTACGAGCGAACACACCTGTTATCTTATTATCACGAACACATCCGTCTTTCCTTGCTAAATTACTTGAAATTGAAGTACCTGAAATATTTGACGGTCTAATTAGCATTAAGAAAATTGTACGAGAGCCAGGTGAAAGAGCGAAAGTGGCTGTCGAAAGTTATGACGACCGTATCGATCCAGTTGGCGCTTGCGTCGGGATGAAAGGAAGTCGTATTCACGGTATCGTTCGCGAATTGAAAAACGAGAATATCGATATTATTAATTATACGCAAAACATACAACTTCTATTGCAACGTTCATTGACACCTGCTAAAATTACTAGTATGAATATCAATGAAGAAACCAAGCATGTCGAGGTGTTTATGCAAGCAGATCAAGTATCATTGGCCATTGGTAAACGTGGCGTAAACATTAAACTAGCGCAGGAACTTACCGGATATAGTATTGATGTATTCCGCGACGATCTTGAACATGGCGAATTCGATATCGATCTTGATGAATTTACAGATGAGATTGACGCATGGGTGATTGACGAATTGAAAAAAGTTGGTTGTGATACTGCAAGAAGTGTCTTAGCTTTGACAGACGAAGAACTTATACGACGCACAGACCTAGAAGTAGAGACAATCAACGATGTGAAAAACATATTGAAAGGCGAATTTGACGATGAGAAAGAAGTTTAAGATGAATTAGATATAAATTTAGTCATGCAACCTCAACAATGTCGAAGCACGCGTGACAAACATAACATAGCAAATGGCAGAAACCACAAATACAATACGCCTCATGAAGGCAGCAAGAGAATTCAATATCGGTAGAAATACGATCGTTGATTTCTTGGGCAAGGAGGGCTTTACGATCGATAATAAACCGGATCCGGTATTGTCGGACGCAATGTATAATGCATTGATGAATGAATATGCTGCGGATAAAGCGGCTAAGAAGAAGAGTGAAAATGTGATTCTTTCTAAAAATGCGGAAGAAAAGAAAGCAAAAGAAGAGGCTGCCAAGGTGATTTCTCTTAAACAAGAATCGGTTGTAAAAGTTGTAGCTGTTGGTAAAATTGATCTTGAACCTAAACCTAAGATAGAAGAAGAAGAGGTTGAACAACCGAAAGCGAAGGCCAAGGTGAGCAAGAAAGCCAAGGTTGAAGATGCTACAGAGGAAGAGGCTAAGCCCAAAGCAAAAAAGAAATCGGACGAACCAATTGAAAACGTAAAAATTGCAGCGCCTGAATTAGAAGGGCCTAAGGTTCTCGGTAAAATTGATTTGAATAAGAAGCCGGCTGCAAAAACTAAAAAGGTTGTTGACGCAACAGAGGTTGATAGCGACAAAGCTGATACGGTTGAACCGCAAACAGCTGAAGCAGCACCTGAATCAATCAAGGAAGTAACAGCGGAAGCGTCTAAGCCAGATGAGGTGGTTTTACATACCTTGAAACGTAATGTATTGGAAGGCCCTAAAATCTTAGGAAAGATAGACCTTCCGGTGAGCCAAGACCGCGATCAGAAACCTGCTGAAAAACGTAAACGTAAACGTATTCCAATCGAAGGCAAAGGAACGCCTACTCAGCCTGGTACAGGAAGTGCGCTAGGTGGTTACCAACGTCCAGGCGATCAACGTCCGCCATATCAGCGCCCGGGTGGTGGTCAACAAGGTACAGGTTTCAGACGCGATAATAACCGCCCAGGCGGAAGAGCACCGTATCAGTCACCTGAAGAAAAGGTAATCGATCAAAACGAAATTCAAGATAAGATAAAACAAACGCTTGCCAAATTAGGGACTAACACCCGTGGTAAGAGTCTGAAAGCAAAATATCGCCGTAATAAGCGCGAGGAAATGGCTGAGAAAAGAGCCGCTAGCGATTCAGAAGGTGACAATAAGTTACAATTGACAGAGTTTATCTCTGTGAGTGAATTAGCTAGTCTGATGGATGTTAGTTTTGCCGAAGTTATCAGTAAATGTATGAGCCTCGGTATTATGGTATCTATCAATCAACGTTTGGATGCTGAGGTGATTGAATTGGTTGCGAGCGAATTTGGCTTTGAGGTTGAATTTATAAACCTTGAGCAGGAAGCCGAACAAGAACTGGATGTCGATGATGCACCTGAAGATATGAAACCTCGACCGCCTATTGTTACTATCATGGGACACGTCGATCACGGTAAAACATCCTTGCTCGATTATATTCGTAGCGCAAACGTGGTTGCCGGTGAAGCCGGAGGAATCACGCAGCACATCGGAGCCTATGAGGTGACACTTGATAACGATAGGCAAATTACATTCCTTGATACACCTGGTCACGAAGCCTTTACTGCGATGCGTGCCCGTGGTGCTCAGGTCACTGATATCGCTGTGATTGTTGTAGCCGCAGATGATGCCATTATGCCGCAAACACGCGAGGCTATCAGTCATGCGCAAGCAGCAGGCGTACCCATGATTTTTGCCATTAATAAAATGGATAAAGATGGTGCGAATCCTGAAAAAATTAGAGAACAACTTTCAGGGATGAATATCTTGGTAGAAGAATGGGGTGGTAAATTCCAATCGCAAGAAATTTCAGCTAAGAAAGGTCAGAATATCGATTTGTTACTTGAGAAAATTTTGTTAGAAGCAGAAATTTTGGATTTGAAAGCAAATCCAGATCGTTTTGCCAACGGTACCGTTGTTGAAGCATCGCTTGATAAAGGTCGTGGATATGTATCAACGATTCTTGTGCGAAGCGGAACACTTAAAATTGGTGATATGATTGTAGCCGGTTCAATCTATGGTCGTGTGAAAGCGATGAGCGATGAACGCGGTAAGAAGAAAACAAAAGCGGGTCCTTCGACACCAGTACAAATATTAGGACTTAACGGAGCGCCTCAATCGGGTGAGAAGTTTAAAGTCTATGACGATGAAGATGAAGCTAAAGAGGTAGCGACTCATCGTGCACAAATCTTGCGTGAGCAAGGTATGCGTACGAAGAAACATATCACGTTGGATGAAATCGGTCGACGTTTGGCATTGGGTAACTTCAAGCAATTGAATGTCATCATCAAAGGTGATGTGGACGGATCGGTTGAAGCCTTGAGTGATTCATTACAGAAATTATCGACCTCTGAAATCGCTGTGGCGGTGGTGCATAAAGCAGTCGGACAAATCACTGAGTCAGATGTATTGTTGGCAACCGCGTCGGATGCTATTATTATCGGGTTCCAAGTACGACCTTCTGCTTCAGCCGCGAAGATCGCCGAAAACGAAAATATCGAAATCCGTTACTACTCTATCATCTACGATGCAATCGATGAGATTCGTAGTGCGATGGAAGGATTGCTCGAACCTAAAATCGAACGTAAGGCAGTTTGTAATATCGAAGTACGTGAAGTATTCAAAATTACAGGTGTCGGTGTCATTGCAGGTTGCTTCGTAATGGAAGGGAAAATCAAACGTGATACGAAAGTGAATGTGGTTCGCGATGGTATCGTAATACATACAGGCGACTTGTCGTCATTGAAACGTTTCAAAGACGATGCGAAAGAAGCAATTGTAGGTATGGAATGCGGTATCGGACTGAAGAGCTTCAATGATCTTATAGCCGGTGATATCATCGAAGGCTTTGAAGAAATTGAAGTTAAGAGAACGCTGTAATAACATTCGAAAAATAATAAATTTCAAAATGCCTGAGACTTGTACTCAGGCATTTTTTATTGAGCTATTTGAGGGCACTCTACTTTAAACTAGCGTCAGAAGAAACTAACTCCTACGCAATCATCTTCCCAATCACCGGCAAGGCCTTCATCTCTTCTTTATCAAACGTAATCACCACAGCCATAAAGACCAATGAGCTAACCACGAAACTTGTTATGCCTGCAATAAATCCGCTCAGGTGCAACACGTCGAACACATATTGCTTGCCCAAAAACATCGCATACACAAGTCCCAGATACAAGACCAGTTTCTTGACATCATAAGGCACCGGATAATGCTTCTTACCCCATACATAGGTAATCACCAGCATACTCAGATAGCAGGCGAAGGTAGCCCACGACGCACCGGTATAATGAAACAAGGGCACTAGTAGGATATTCAATATGACGGTGATACCCACGCCAATCAGGGTTATCACTGCGCCGCTCATCGTGCGATTGGTTAGTTTGTACCAGATACTCAGGTTGTAATAAATGCCGATAAAGATATTTGCCATGGTAAGTACCGG
>CAIRSV010000016.1 GCA_903881265.1 uncultured Bacteroidota bacterium | reverse complement strand
TTACTTCACCTACCTGGCCACAGATATAATAGTTTTTTGCCAACTCGTGTCCAACAGCCTCCTCAAACACGCGCTTGATACGAGATATTTTTTCACTCGCCGAATTATTCAAGGCGTTGGTCATATCATCAATACGTCCTTTCATTTCTTGTAGCATCCCTGTATTGGAAAGCCGGCTGTAAATCGTATACAAATCTTGTCGATAATCTGATAAGCTGCTAAGAAAAATCCCTTCCGGATGATCAAGAAACAGATAATAAAGCGCCTTCTCAAGCGGCCTCAGCTTAATCTCTATCTGTCCAAACTCGGGTAATAACAATTTATGATGCGGTGTCAGAATAAGATTACTCAGTGGGGAGTCTTGCTTGAAGTTTTGTGCATAGAGCATCTTCACCCGCAACGATTCCATTATCTGCAGCGCGTGGTGTATCACAGGTGCCGGCAGTTTATCTTTGATACGATCCATGCAGCTGCGGCAAATATCAGCCGTTCGAAGCTTGAGTATGATTTCGCGCTTTTGAATACACATATCATTGACACAACCGACAGGCGTAGTATGCACAGCGGTTCTGACTTCATACATACCACTAAACATAAATTTTTGTAGCATCAAGGCAATCACCTCATAGGCAATCGGAAACTCGGCAGGGCAGTCGATATAATGACTCCAATCATCCGTATGAATAAACCCATTATACGGCATTTTTTCATCGAGGGACGCAAACCAATTTTTGTCGTTTGCCATCGTCGTCAATAACACCACAAATTCATCATTGGGTATTCGTCGTTGATGTCGATAGGATGCACACTTTTTAAATAATGTATCCCAAGTAGCCTCTTTCTGCGTGTAAGGAAACGTAATACTCTCACAAATATGTCGTTTAGCAATGATCTTCTCACTAATTGATGTCTCGAAATCTTCGACATCAGGAAATGTATAATGCGCAATCTCGTCCTGATCAAAATTTAATACAGCCTCTTTATCAAACGTAAACGATATGGCCCCCTGAATAGCAGACAGTAATTCAATCGTTTTTGTAAATAATGCCGGCGATAATTCCGGTGATGTAATGATGTGTATTTTCATCTTAATTTTTTTTGAGGAATTGTGATGGATATTTTTTTCCAATCTTTTTTTCGTTTAGGTATTCATCCATCGAATCACCTAATTTATTCCATACGTCGTTCTTCATCGTCTTTTTTTCGAAGCTAACACTATTATGGCTCTTGATATTCATACTGACAGCCACATCAACAGCATCCAAGGTAGCGCCAATAAAATTAAAGATCCACTTTTCGCTTGCTTCTAATGTTGTGATTCGTTCTCTAATCGATTGCAAGGTATAATATTTTGAATCGTTTTCGTGACCATCCGTTAGAATAACAATCACACAGGTGGTGTCGACATTATTTTTTAAACCCACTTCAGATTCGAGCATCGTCGTGGTGAATCCAATAGCATCTAATAATGCCGTGCCGCCGTTTGGTCGAAATAATTGTGGCGTTAAGGTGAGGATACTTTGCGGCGGTGCAAGTTTTAGATGATGTTCTATTTGATTGTTGAAGGTGGTTAGTCCCATAACAATTTCTTGTGCTGGAAATTTAGCTTCTAAGAGTTTCACCCGATTGACTTGTTCGTTAAAGCCCGAGACGGTATTTTCGATGCAGTCAGACATAGAGCCGCTTCTATCTAAAATGATGTGGTAAATTGTTCGTTGCGTTTTCATTTTTTTTAGTTTTAGTTTTAGTTAGATAATTGTGTATTAAAATAGACTGTTGTTGGATAGGTGCCCATCACATAATGCAGTGGCGGACCTAACCAAATGGGGAAGACATAACGACCTTTATAATAGGCTCGATAGTCGGACCCCACTTCGCGTTCGTTATCCATTCGTTGAATTGAAAAATCACTCCCATTAAACGGTGTCGTTGATATCACAATCGCAAGGCGGTTTTTACCATTCGATAATGCATCACAAAGCGTATCGGCGCCAGCTACCATAATAAGATCATCTTTAATGCCTTCACCCGATGCTATGAACGACGGCAGGTCAATATACCATCGTCCTTTTTCTTTGACAAAGTTCAGCAGCTGCTGACCTACAAATGTTGTTTCTGTATTCATATTGTTTAATTTGACTGCAATATATCTTGCACACACACGGATGCTATGTTCTTACAAGCTTGTAATGGCAATG
>CAIRSV010000015.1 GCA_903881265.1 uncultured Bacteroidota bacterium | reverse complement strand
CGTTGCGAAATATGGACGCCAAATACAATGGATTCTTTCAAGGCATCGCTGTCCATAATGGTGACCCAATGACAGTTCCTGCATATGATTCAGGCATAGGAACAAAAATCTCTGGTTACCCAAGCGGATTAACCGACCGATTACCTAAAATTGATCCTTCAAATTTCGAGGCAGATTTCTTAACTCGTGTTATCCTAACACCGGTCGCTAAAATTCTGAATGGCGCCAACTACAACGCAAGTAACGGTCAACTTGATGTATCATTGACCACTACCTTCAAAGCCAATGCAAGTGGCAATTACAGTGTGCTATGTGTGTTAATCGAAGACAGTGTCAAAGGCACAACCTCGGGTTACAATCAAGCAAATGCCTATGCTGGCGGCGCTAATGGCGTGATGGGAGGTTTTGAATTATTACCTTCATCAGTACCTGCTGCGCAAATGACTTACGACCACGTAGCCCGTGCTATAGCGCCTAATTTTTTCGGTATACCAAATGCCTATCCATCATCGGTAGTGTCAGGAAGCAGTTATATCCACAACTTCTCGTTCAATATTTCGACTTGGAATAAAAACAAAATGCATATCATAGGTATGATTATAGCCCCTGATGGAAAAATTGAAAATGCATCATCAAGCACCATCGATAAGGCTGTGCAAAACGGATTTGTCGTTGGTACAAATCAAGTCGCATCAACACCAAATGTTATTTCATTATATCCAAATCCAAGTAACGATATGACAACCTTGTTGATTAACTTGAACGAACAAGCAGATGCATTGATCAATATCTGTGACATGAATGGAAAAACAATCATGCAACAACATGCGTCTCTCGTAAGCGGTAGCAACTCAATTCCGGTGTCATTGAAAGGTATGGCTAGCGGAAATTATATCGTCACAGCCATCATAGGTAACAAAACCTATGCATTGCAATTGACAAAGAACTAAGTCTAATTTTTTTTTAGAAACCCACTTATCACCTTCAGCGATGATAAGTGGGTTTTTCTTTTGCAGGCCAATCAACATGCATACGCTAGCAGATCGATATTGTTTATGTAAACAAAAAAGTCGTTGCTTAAAAAAATCGTGATGCAGAAGTGATCTATTTATTTGTCTGCTTCATTGATCTAGAAAATAAGAAATGAAGCCGTTACTAAACTTCGATTTCCCATTCCTCTTCTTTTTCGTCATCTTTGCAACTTCAATATCCGTTCTATGCAACTTACACAATCTCCGTTTATCCTTTATTCTGATGGCAAGGGTCAAATCTTTGAAGATACTAGCCTGTATGCACTTGGCCGCACTGGTTGGGATGCTGTGCTGGTTGATACGGAAGATTGGATTCCTTTGCCCGACGGTGGCAACTTATACGAGCTTCCCGGCCGCAGAGGCATTGGTATTGATGTGGCTAGTGGTGAAATGCGCTTATGCGAAAAAGGTTGGGCTGTGGCGGCCTTTGTGCCTCCTGCCTATACTGGCTTGTATTTAGCACCATACGAAACAGCAGACGATGCACCCACCTTGCCATTGTTTTGCTATACCGCCGCCGCTTGGTTCGATGATCAATTTTATGTCACCGCTATCCGAATCGAAAAAGATATTCGTCAGGAAAAAAGTGGTTACGACGATAACCTGATTAAAGATGGGGTAGCGAAGTTTACAGCGGCCTATCCAACCAATCGACTGGTAAAGCATCTTGCTGATACCTGCTGCAACACCTATCACTGTCCAGCCGCGCGCAATTTTTTCATTGGCCGATGGGAATGCCCAATTCCATCTTCACCTGCCTGTAATGCAAACTGCCTCGGTTGTATTTCGTTTCAACCCGAAGAAGAAACCATCGTTTCGTCACACGACCGATTGACCTTCAGACCCACGGCGCAAGAAATTGTAGAATATACCGTACCTCATCTCGAAACAGCTCCCTATCCTATCATCAGCTGGGGACAAGGATGTGAAGGCGAACCATTATTAATGTGGCCAACCATCAAGGAAAGTATTCTTGAAATTCGTAAGCATACACAAAAAGGAAGTATCAATATCAACACAAACGGCAGCGACCCAAAGGCTGTTAAAGAATTGATGGATGCAGGTCTCAATAGTATCCGCGTGAGCTTGAATTCATTCCGCAACGAAATTTATACCCCTTACTATCGGCCCAATAATTACAAACTCGAGGATATTATAGAATCGTTGAAAGTGGTCACAGATAATGGTGGTTGGGCCTCAATCAATTACTTTGTATTTCCGGGTATGACCGACAATGTCGAAGAGGTAGAAGCGTTATTGAAAGCCATCGAGTACACGAAACTGAATCTTATCCAATGGCGCAATTTCAATATCGACCCTGATTGGTATCTGGGTAATATTGGTGTGACTGACACGGGCGAATGCTATGGTGTACATCAGATGATGAAAATTGTCAAGGAAGAATTTCCACATGTTAAATTCGGTTATTTCAATCCCCCAATCGAACGTATCAAAGGGAATTACGACGAGGAGTTTGCGCATTAGGGGTAAGGAATAAGGGATAAGACGTAAGGTATAAGACAATATATGAAATAAAATTATAAAACAAGTCGAATGGCCATTCAGAAATTTGAGGATATCATAGCATGGCAAAAAGCACAGGATTTCGCAGTTGAAATGTATACCGCTTTTGAGACTTCAAAAGACCATTCTGTCGTGCTGCGGTTTCCATTTCAAATAATATTGCGGAAGAGTTTGACAGAAGCTCGGATGCTGATGTTGCGCGCTTCCTGTTTATATCCATAGCTTCCTGCAATGAAGTCAATTCTATGCATCATTTGGCAGAAAAATAAAATTACATCCAACAAGAAAATAAATTAATACTTTTGAATCAAGCAGACGAGATTTCAAAAATAATTCGTAGACTTATAAAATCATTAAAGATTAAAACTACATAACTAACCGAAATACGGCATTGGCTTTCTAAGATATTACTCACGCCTTATGCCTTATGACTTACGCCTCACACTTATGCCTTACGCCTTAAGCCTCCCTCATAAAATAGACATCCACACGCATATCATGCCTGAAAAAATTCCGAACTGGTTTGAAAAATTCGGTTACGGAGAATTCATTCATCTCGAGCATCATAAGCCTTGTTGCGCCAAGATGATGAAAGGTGATAAGTTTTTTAGAGAAATAGAAAGCAATTGTTGGGAACCGAAAGACCGTATCATTGAAATGGACAGCACCGATGTTTCGATACAAGTACTTTCGACCATCCCTGTCCTTTTTAATTATTGGGCTAAACCCGCACACGGACTTGAGACCTCTCGATTCTTCAACGACCATATTGCAGGTTGCGTCAATCTCTATCCCGAAAAATTTATCGGTTTAGGTACTGTGCCGTTGCAAGATGTTGATCTTGCTATCCGCGAAATGGAACGTATCGTTAAGGAGCTCAACATGCCAGGCATCGAAATCGGGTCTAATATTAATCAACTAAATTTAAGCGATAAAAAGTTTGACCCATTCTGGGAAGCTGCACAGGAACTCGATTGCAGCATCTTCGTTCACCCTTGGGAAATGATGGGCGAAGCTGAGATGATGAAATATTGGTTGCCTTGGCTAGTAGGCATGCCTGCCGAAACGTCAAGAGCCATTTGCAGTTTAATTTTTGGTGGTGTGATGGAACGATACCCAACACTGCGTATCGCCTTCGCGCATGGCGGCGGTTCGTTTCCGGCTACTGTTGGTCGCGTTGAACATGGCTTCAAGGTAAGACCTGATTTATGCGCAATGGACAACCCAGTAAATCCACGCGATTATTTAGGTAGGTTTTGGGTCGATAGTCTAGTCCACGATGAAGATGCCTTTCATTTATTGCATAAAACAATCGGGTCAGACAAGATTTGTTGCGGCAGTGATTATCCCTTTCCGCTAGGCGAACAACGACCAGGCGAATTGATCGAAAGTCTGCACTTGGGAAAAGAAATCGAGGAGAAGTTGCTTGTTAGTAATGCATTGGCTTGGTTAGGTATGAAATAGCCGAATTATGAGGCTTTCTATCGTTTACAACACATCCATTCTAGCGCTATGAATTGACTTTTTGAGTTGAATTAATGAACGCCAACAATAAACGTGTATAGCCTGCGAGCCTAACAACAGCCATCCTTTTACCTAATTTTTATCTTGCCTAAACACAGTACAAATACATATATTTGCAACCAATCAGTATTTTCACAAACACATGGGGTTATTCGATAAGTTATTTAAACGTAATAAGGAACAAGAAGTAGCCAAGGAAACCTTGGATAAGGGTCTTGAGAAAACGAAAGAAAATTTCTTTTCTAAAATCACCAAAGCCGTTGCCGGCAAATCAACAGTCGATGCCGATGTCTTAGATTCTGTCGAAGACGCACTCATCATGGCCGACGTAGGTGTGGCCACCACGATCGAAATCATCAAACGTATCGAAGACCGTGTTGCAAAGGATAAATATCTTGGTACATCCGAACTCAATCGTATTCTTCAAGAAGAGATGGCAAACTTATTGGCCGATGCTCCTTCGCAGGAATATCAGAACTTTGATTTGCCTGCAAAAAAACCATATGTCATATTAGTCGTAGGCGTCAATGGCGTTGGAAAAACAACCACAATTGGCAAGCTCGCCTATAATTTTAAACGCAGTGGCAAGGAAGTTTTATTAGGTGCCGCCGATACATTTAGAGCAGCCGCTGTCAATCAGTTAACGATCTGGAGCGAACGTGTGGGTGTACCCATTGTAAAAAAAGAACAAGGAAGCGACCCCGCCTCGGTAGCCTTCGACACTGTCAATAGCGGTGTGGCTAAAGGAAGCGATGTGATCATTATCGACACTGCAGGTCGTTTGCATAATAAAGCACATTTGATGGATGAACTGAATAAAATCAAACGTGTGATTCAAAAGGTGATTCCGGATGCACCGCATGAAGTGTTACTCGTACTCGATGGCAGCACCGGACAAAATGCATTGGAGCAAGCAAAACAATTTATGCAGACTACCGATGTTACCTCATTGGCTATTACCAAACTCGATGGCACGGCCAAAGGTGGCGTGGTATTAGCGATTGCGCATCAATTTAAAATTCCTGTGAAGTATATAGGTGTAGGTGAAAAAATGCAGGACTTGCAGGTATTCAACAAATACGAATTTGTGGACAGCCTTTTTTCGTTGAAAAATTAAGTATTCAGACGAACAGAATTTCTACTTAACGCTTACTCTTTGTAAACTATCTTTGCGACGTGAAACCCATTACTAAATTAAGTCAGTTAGATTTAACCAAACGATATTCGTATGCTGATTATCTGACTTGGCATTTTCAAGAAAGAGTTGAGTTGATTCGTGGTTGGATACAAAAAATGAGCCCCGCACCAGGTACTAATCATCAGGCAGTTTCTAGAACCATCCAAGGCGAAATGTATAACTTCTTTAAAAAAAATTCTTGCCAATTTTTTGATGCGCCCTTTGATGTCAGACTTCTTGACAAAAAAAAATCAAAAGAAGACCAAGAGGTTTATACAGTGGTACAACCTGATTTATGTGTTATTTGCGATGCAAAAAAAATTGATGAGCGCGGTTGTATTTGTGCCCCAGATTTAATTGTAGAAATAGTAAGCCCAGGCAACT
>CAIRSV010000014.1 GCA_903881265.1 uncultured Bacteroidota bacterium | reverse complement strand
TTGTGTGGCTGCATTTTTAAATTTGCTATAGACAAGTTCCACCCTATCGTATTCTTTATTCACAAAGGCATTACGCACGTATTCCGCAGCAATTTTTACATTATCAAACGTCAAATCGCTGAAGATAGTCCAATAGTCTTCAATCACAGGATAGCCTGCTTTTACAAAATTCTCCCATCCTTTTTTACCTAATGGCAAAATAGACACATTCCCTTTTGCATGTTGGGCTTCATATTTTTCGTTGATGATAGACTTTGCTAGTTTGATTGAATTGGCATTAAAACCACCACAAAGACCTCTGTCGCTTGTGACAACAATAAACAATACTTTTTCAATCGGGCGTTGCGTATTCAATCCACCGCCAACATTTCCATCCACATTAGCGATGATATTGCTAAGCATTTCTTGCAACTTTTCAGCGTATGGTCTCATCTGCGTGATGGCGTCCTGTGCTCTTCTAAGCTTGGCCGCACTAACCATCTTCATGGCTTTGGTAATCTGCTGGGTAGTACCGACCGATTTGATACGTAATCTAACTTCTTTTAACTGACCTGACATAGAGGATGCTGTTTAAATTTGGGTGCAAATGTAAAAAAAGATTTCCGTTTTTCAGCCTTCCCATTTAAAAAGGAATAAAATGTTGAAAAGTGAGAGCCCATAACACTGTGGCCCTTGTATTCTCAGAGATGTAGGCATTGACGATATTATGTCAGCGCACTATCGTTCAAGCCACTTCACGGCAAAAAAAAAGCCGGCTTAGATGATTGCCGGCTTTCACTTTGATTTTGTTCTATTTATTTCATCGCGTCAAGAGCTGCCATTAATTGCTTGGCTGTATCGTCATTCGGATCGAGAACCTGAAGCTTCGTAGCAAAGTCGCGTGTTTCTTCTTTCTTGTTGGCATTATAGGCTACCATCGCAAGATAGGTATATGCTTTAATTAGATTTTTCTTTTTAGCGGGATCATCTGTTTTTACCATCGTAAGCCATTTTGTAAAAAACTCGGAAGCCGCACCATTTTGATAGTCTTTGTCTTTAGCGGCAAGTGTTACATTACCTCTCCAATAAAAGCTTGAAGGTTCAGTCGGATATTTTTCACCCATCAAGGTATACAAACTATCCGCACTTTCATAACTCTTATTGTAATAATGCATCGCACCGCACCACCAATAGTCATTCGGTTCAATACTAGGTGAGTTGGTCGCCAATACCTTTTCGTAGTATTGCGCAGCTATCCCATATTTTTGTGCTTCCTTAAAGGCATCGCCTAACTGCTTATATAAAGGCGCTTTATCTGTTGTTGTATCAATGGCAATACCTTTCTCAAACGCTGTAGCTGCTTCTGCAGATTTTAATGAGTCTGTCATCAGAATTTTACCTAAATAAATATAATCGCTTGAAAGGATTTTCTTCGGATCGATCTTAGCAAAAAACGTATTCATATTCAACAGCGCATTCGAGTAATCCTTGGTTTCAAATTGACTATAGCCTAACACACGATACATATATGGACGTTTATTGCCTTCGCCTTTAGCCACCAATTCATTCATACGACTAATGGCATTCGGGTAATCTTGAGCCAAATAAAGCACGTTTGCATATTCAATCAAATCGGTAATAGACTTGTCTGACCGCTCGAGATATTTTTCAATCTTCTCTTTGGCTGTTTTGTATTTTTTCACTCTGTAATAGGCATCTGCTAGGGCCTTGTAAGGCAATGGATTGGCATCATCAAGTTCAGATGACTTATTAAATTTCACCAAGGCGCTATCATAATTTTTAGCCGCATACCAAAGGTTCCCCATCTTATAATTAGCGATTGATTTTGTCGCAGGAAAAGTTTCTGCATCTTCGTAACTGCTCATGGCATTACCGCCTCCGCCTTGCATTTTGCGGTAAGCATCGCCCATCCCCATGTACAAGTCGCCGTTTCGTTCTGTCTCAATCGCTTTCTTATACCATTGTACCGCCATATTCGGATCGCCTCCTTCTGAGTATGTGATCGCATCGGCTGCATAGCGCAGTGGTGACCAATCTTTCTTCTTGGCTTTGGCAGCAGTTTTTGTTAGCATACTCATCGCCTCAGGCCCTTTATTTTCAGCAAACAACACGCGCGCTGTGCCGGCATTATTGGCTACATCGTCAGGAAATTTTTGAAAAATAGTCTTAGCCGCGGCATTATTTTCAAGTCCTAATTCAGCTAATCCTAAGTAATAATTTGCCATCGGATTTGAAGCCGACAGGGGCTCAAGTATTTTTTTAGCACTTTCATAGCGTGCAAATTTATACATTGTAATACCTTCATCCACTGTTTGTGCAAACAAGCTGACGGATAACATACTAAGGCTGAACGCCAAGAGGCCTTTTACTTTCATCTTTTTCATTTTTTTATTTTTTCTCCTGTCGTAAGGAGTGTCATTCGTTTTAAACGTTAAACATATTCAACTTTTAGAAACCTGAATACCTTATCGTTGTTATTTATTTAATAATTAATGTTTTACATTGGCCTCACGAAGTACAACATTCACCCGCAGGGGAAACATTTTTGCAGTCCGAAAAACCAATTGACCATCGCGGCAAAGATAATTCACAAAACCCGAACCAAGCCCCTGCCATGTCTCTTTCGATATAAAATAAAAATTACGGGTACAAGGATATTCTTTCAATCCTATATAGGCCTGATAAGGCTTTACGAACGCATTGACCGAATCATTATCTGGCCAAATACCTGCAATATTTACTTGCTGCAGAAACGATTCAGTGGTTGAATCCTTGTGATCAGCGACCCAACTTACCCCGATAACCCCAATGGCGTTGTCATTTTTTGCGACGTAATCAATCACGTCTTCGCTTTTATTGGTGGCAAATACATTCGCCGATAATTTCTTGCCAGGAATGAGCGAGTCGGTGATATATCGAACTGTACTTGAGTTTTTATTATCGAACACAATCTGATAATCCGACTTGTTTTCGCCGGTGAGTATACTTCTGAGTTCTTGTAATGTAAACTCTTTTTTTGCTGCATTTTTGGAGGTGACAAAAACAATCGCATCTCGCGCCATTGCCATGCTTTTCGAAACAATTTGTTTACTCAGGCCATAGTCTGTTTCTTCCTTTGACAATTCGCGAGTGACAAAAATAACACGGGTTGAATCTGCAAAATAATCTTTGATGCATGCTGCTTCGGGCTTATACTCTGCAATGATGTGAGCGTTCGGATATCGTGCCAAAAACACCTTGAGCTGCTCTTCCATCACAGGCTTATAGGTTTCATCTACACTGATTTTGATATACCCTGATGTTTGATTATCGACAGGCCCATCATCCTGACAAGACGATAAAAAAATCATATAAAGTAATCCGCACAGGATCATGGCTTTGTTGCTAATCATGTTAAAAATGTATTGGTCTGTTACTATAACGTCGGAATGCAAAAATAAGTATGCTGCGAAAGTATGATTTATCCAACTAAAATTTCTTCATTCAAACGCTAAACAGGAATCTTCAAGAATAAAACCGCGACAAGTCGATTATCGCCCTTGAATAGACCGCAAGGCATTATTCAAATTCGGGTCGCTTGGCGATGTGCGCAATCCATTGGTCCAAAATTCACGGGCCTTAGCGACATTCTGCAACATCATGTAATAATTGCCAATATCGTAATTCAACTTTGGATCATCCGGTGTGTATTTATACGCTTTCAGTAAGTACACCAATGCCTGATCGGCTCGTTGTGCTTTCAGCATTGCATCGGCTCTACTATAATAGCCAGCTCGCAAGGTTTGTCTGATTTGTGGCACATTCGGATGCGTTGGGAATAACCGTATCACATTATCCCAATAGGAAGCGGCGCTGTCAACATCATTTATTTTAAATTTAATCAAGCCCATATTCATATAGGTCGTGACATAGCCTGGATGCAACTGCAGCGCCTTTCGTCCATAATTGGATGCACTGTCCAAGAATTTCTTTTCAAGCGCTGCATTCTTTGGGAACTCGCTCATTTCAATCAATCGATTACACGCATTTCCGTTCAGCATAATACTGTTCGGATATGTGTTAACATCCGTCATCGTCAGGGTATAATCGTTCTTCCAAGCCGGATTCCGTGCAATTGTTTTAACGCTATACAACACAATGATGGGCACAATAATCATCGCGGCAAGGTTCCCATTTTGTTTCAATACTCGCGTGAAAAAATAGTACGCGCCATAGACCATCAACATACAAGTTCCGAGGGAGGTGTGATACACAAGTCGTTCACCCATCGTCGCACCAATATTAAAGAACATATTGTTGACTAAAAACAGATGCGCCAATGCGAAGGCAATTGGAAAGGCGAGCCAACTTCTTTTTTTCAATGCGATAAAAAAACCAGCTGACGAACCTATCAATAATAAAATACTGAGTATAACGGAGATGTCGGTGTATTCTTGATACGGAATTACGTTATAGCTATAATCACTACTCATCGCATATGGATACATCAACAAGATAAAATATTTCAGATTCATAAACACCTTCGTGGCGCTTGCCTGGGCCTCGGTTGCCAACAAATAAGGATTGTTCAACAATTCGCTGTCTTGCACACTGCTTGAACCAATGTCCAGCACCACGCCACTGCGAATAGAATAATAGATACCAAACGTAACAACAAGTCCACCCATCAGCATTATAATATCAGAGAAGTTCATTTTTTTATAATAGACATACAAGCCCATAGGCACTAAAAGAAGTAAGCTAACACCATATTCCTTACTGAGTAAGGCGATAAAATAACAAACACAAGCCCATAGAATATGCATCTTGTTTTTGGATTCCACATACACAAAACTGCAGTACAAGGTCAATGCCATAAATGTCAGAGATAAAATTTCATCACGGCTTTTCATATTCGCCACAACTTCCGAATGAAGGGGATGTGCCAAAAATAACAGGGACGTTAATAGCGCCAGAAACTTATTTTCCTTGAAGAAAAATCTACTCAGAAAGAGATAAATCATACTCACGCCGAGTATGTATAAAAGTACATTATCGATGTGTCGTAGTTCGGTGCCTTTCACTTTAAAATCTCTGTCGGTGAACAAGCCTTCTCCGGTAACATCTTCTGATGCGTCCTTACTTTTGTTCTTATTCAAATCCCAAGAATCTTGTTTTAAACCATCCGGCAAGGTGCCAATAAATTCTTGTTCCACTGCATAAGTAGCTACTGAGAAAGGACGGTAACGCCCCCCTGCTAGTTGAGCTGTAAGGTTCATTGATTTGTAATAACTGTCAAAAACATCCTTGGTCATAATATCACCCATACCGCCAATACCCTTTAGCACATATTCATTCTTGCAGATGATAATATCGTCATCCAATGCAAATTGATGATGAAACGTATTCGCGTATAGCCCAAAACCCATAGCAGCAATAATCACATAGGGAATCCAACCTTTTGTACACTTCAACCAAATTGATTCCGACGGCTCTTGTTCGATGGCCTGCGGATCTATTTGTTGTTCAACACGCTCCTTTCGTACCGACCTGTTTTCATTCGATTCCTTTCTAGGCGTGACTGTTTTTATCTTCTTATTCATATACGATAGAATTCTTACTGATTAATAATTTTTTGCATCATTGACGGCCTTTTGCATCACCTGATCATTTGGTGCTAGCGCTAATCCTCTAGACCACATTTCCTTCGCCATTGGCCAATTGTTCATTTTTGAATACACCATGCCTAAATAATAAAAAGGCCTATGGTCATTTGGCTTAATGGTATTGGCAATTTTCAATTCTTTTAGCGCCTCTGGCAATTTATTTTCACTCATAAAATTGACGCCTTTGTTGTAATAGTATGCGGCGGAGCCATCTAAAAACTCAGGTAGTTTTTTTTCGTAAGGCGACATTTCTCTAGCCTTGAGCCAATGATAGGTAGCGCTATCCATATCGCCTTGCCTGGCTTTTACCAAGCCCAAATTCATATGCGTATAATAATACCCCGGATGCAATTGTAGCGCTTTCAATCCGCAGGTATTTGCACTATCCAACAAGTTTTTCTCGCGTGCTTTATTTTGAGGCATATTGGCCAAATCAAACAGACTAATGCAGGCGTTCCCGTTGAGCATAGTGCTATTGGGATACGTTTTTACATCCGTTGTATATAAGGTGATATTATTTTTCCATGCTGGGTTTCTAGCCATTGTCTTTATGCAATAGAATGTCAATAATGGTATCAAGGCCAATGCCACATACTGAGTATTGATCTTCATAACGTTCACCATCAGATAATACAAACCGTACACGATTAGAATACAAACGCCAAAGGATGAGTGATACACTAGACGTTCACCCATCGTAGCACCGATATTAAACAAGAAGTTGTTGATCAACACCATGTGCATAAGAATAAACAGCAAAGGCACTACTAGCCAATTGCGCTTCACAAACGTATAAAGAATACCTCCACTCAAACCAAGCAATACCATCAAGCTGACCCAAACATCCGCATTCGCGAAGGTTCTAAACGGTATCACATTAAAACTATAATCGCAACTTAGATGCAATGGCAAGAGCAAGAGACCGAAGTATTTTAGGTTGATATAGATTTTAGTCGCAAGTGCCTGCACAACAGTGGCATCCATAAACGGATTGTTGAGCAACTCACTATCCTGCTTCGCATTATCGCCCAAAGGCACCACAACATTACTACGCATAGCAAAATAAATACCGAAAGTAAGTATGACACCAACAATGAGAGCCGGCACCTGAGACGGTTTAAAGTTCGCATAATAAACATATAAGGATACCGGCAGAATCACGAGCAACGTTGCGCCGTATTCCTTACTGAGTAAGGCAATAAAATAACAGACCAACGCCCAGATCAACAGCTTCAGTTTTTTAGTTTCGACATATAAGAAGCTCAGATGAAGGGTGAGTATCATAAACATAAGAGACAAAATCTCATCACGACTTTTGACATTAGCCACCACTTCGGTATGGATAGGGTGCGCCAAAAAAAGCAGGGCCGTCAGCAAGGCCAATAGTTTGTTATCCTTGAAGAAAAAGCGACTTAGAAAAAGATAGAGCACACAGATGCTGAGAATATAAAGCAACACATTATTGACATGCCTAAAGCCCATACCTTTCGACTTCACATCCTTTTCGTTAAACATACCATCATGGTTGATATCTTCATTTGCATCTTGCACCTTGTTATGATTCGCGTCCCAAGAATCGTCCTTGATACCGTCGGGCATGGTGCCGATAAACTCCTGTTCGATGGCGAATGTCGCTAATGAAAAAGGACGAAAACGACCACCCGCCAAATTCGCTTCAGCGTTGATGGACTTATTATAACTATCGAAAATATCATTCTGCATGATATCACCGATACCATCAATACCGCGCAAAACGTAGGTATTACCAGAAACAATCAAATCATCATCCAACGCATATTCATGGTTGAAGGTATTGGCATAAAGCACTAACCCAAGCAAACTGATGATGATATAAGGCATCTTGCCTGATGTCAGTTGTTGCCAAAACGATGTCTTTTCAGTACCCTTATCAACGATCGTATTCACATCAAATCCGGCTTGCTCTTTCATCGCTCCTGTCGAGGCAGACATCGTCTCTTTTGAATATTGCTTGTTCTTTTTGCTCATACGTAAAAATTAGGACGCTAATATAAATAAATTCTAGCAAAAGCAAGAAAGCACTGCCTCAGCCTCTTCGATAACCATCTGTTTCAAAAGCGAGAAATAAGAATAAGGTAATGCACGAAGGCCAACCTCTATTAGCAACTCGTTCGCATTTGCCAACATTATTCAACTTACTTTTGCGGATCAAGAAGTTCTTACAATTCGCTTAATAGCTAATACATAGCCACACGAACATGGGTCATGCTCTTTTAAAGGAAAGAGATTTTTCAATTATCATTTGTTTTTACAAATAAAATAGGTTCCGTCCGCTATACGATTATTTACTAAGCTTAGAGGGATGGCTTTATTTATTTATTTTAAAAACAAAAAACAAGATGACTACAACATTTAGTGACTTGGGTTTGCATGAAAACATTGTCAGTGCAATCACAGAATTGGGCTTTGAAACCCCTACAGAAATCCAACAAAAAGCCATACCGGTCTTTATCGAGCGCACAAGCGACCTCGTAGCCCTGGCTCAAACAGGAACAGGAAAAACAGCCGCATTCGGCCTTCCTATCCTTCATCATCTCGATACCGAGAAGAAATTTACACAAGCCCTTATTATCTCGCCAACAAGAGAATTGTGTATTCAAATTACAAACGACTTAAAGAAATACAGCAAGAATATGCGCGGTGTGCGTATCACTGCTGTCTATGGCGGAAGCAGCATTTCTGAGCAGATTCGCGAATTACGTCAAGGTGTCCATATCATTGTGGCCACTCCGGGACGACTCATTGATTTGATAGACCGTAAAGCGGTAAAAATCGAACAGGTTGAAACCGTCGTACTTGATGAGGCTGATGAAATGTTGAATATGGGATTCCAAGAAGATATCGAATCGATTCTTTCGAATACCCCGGAAGATAAAGTGACTGGTCTTTTCAGCGCTACTATGCCGAAAGCCATCCGCTCTATCGCCAACAAATATTTGAAAGAAACAGTCGAAGTGTCGTCAGGTAAAAAGAATTCGACTTCAGCCGATATCACGCATCAGTATGCTGTGGTACAGGCGAAAGAAAAATTACCGGCCCTGAAACGCATCATTGATTTCAACGAAGATTTCTTTGGTATTATCTTCTGCACCACTCGTCTTGAAACCCAAGAAATCAGTGACTCACTGGTTAAATCGGGTTATAACGCCGATTGTCTTCACGGCGATTTATCGCAACAACAACGTGATAAGGTGATGGGTAAATTCCGTAAGCGTGTGATTAAAATATTGTGCGCAACCGATGTGGCTGCCCGTGGTATCGATGTCAACGACATTACGCACGTTATCCATTATCATCTTCCGGATGATATCGAAAACTACACACACCGAAGCGGACGTACTGCTCGTGCCGGCAAGAAAGGTATTTCGATTGCCTTATTGCATATTCGCGAAGCATACAAAATGCATCAGATTGAAAAAATCGCGAATATGAAATTTGAAAAATTCATGATCCCGAAAGGCGAAGAAATCATCGACAAACGGATCAAGAATTTCGTGACTGAATTTGCCGAGTTTGATTATCAAAACACCTCTGAAATACAACCTCGCAACGAATGGATTTTCCCATTGATGCAAATGGACAAGGAAGAATTAGTCGCCCGTATTATGGCAAAAGAATTGTCTAAATTAGATACGAATTACACAGCACATTCTGATTTGAACGTAGACGAATCATCGCGATCAAAAGGAAGCGACCGCGGAAGTGATCGCGGAGAGCGTGGCGAACGCAGAGGAAGTGACCGTGGAGACCGCAGAGGAAATGAGCGCAGCAGCGACCGCGGAGAACGTGGCAGCCGACGTGATTCATTTGCTGATGGCGAACCTACTACCCGATTATTCATCAACCTTGGCAAGAAAGATAATCTTCGATACGATGAAATGCGTGAGATGATTTTCCAAAATAGCAAGGTAAGTGGACATCATATCAAGGACATCGAAATGCAAGGTGTGTTTTCGTTCTTCGAAACCGATGCACAAAGCGCCGAACGCATCCTTACAGGATTTAAAAATGTGGAAGTCAACGGACGTGAGGTTCGTATCACACGTGCTGAAGGCGAACAAAATTCGGGCGGACGAACAGCTGAACGCAGCGAGCGAAAAGGACCACGCGAACGCACCTACACAAGTGCACGAGGCGGTAATAATACCGTTGGCGGCGATCGTAAATATGGCTCATCAGCACGAAGCGGCAGCGGAAGTTCAAGTTCAAGAGGTGGAAGCAGTGCTTCTTCAGCACCGAAACCACGTTTCAAAAAACGCAACGACGATACTAGCTGGTAGAACATACTAGTTCATTTAATACGACGGCAATTCAACTCAGGTTGAGTTGCCGTTTTTTTATCTACGAAGTAAAATTCATACTAAAATAAAATAGTTGTTTTACGATAGTACCGAAAAACATTCGTTCAATTCAACATTCCTGTTCTAATAACACCTTCTACTCAAGAAGCCCACTATCATCAATATCATTACCCGCAATACCTTTGATGGTGCCTAATAAATAGGTATTATTGAGCAGCACTTTATCGATTTGCTTTTCACGTTCTTTCCAAAGTTTTTCCATTTGAAGGCGCTCTCTATCAAGCGATGATTTGAGAAATAAATACGCTTCATTGATGGCTCGCATCTGTTGCAAAAATTCATTGCTGGTAAAATAATTGTAGAGCATCTCCTTCTTCTCGCCTTTATTCTCTTGCGATTTATTGGCCCGTGCCACATTGATAATGCCTTCACGCAATGCCTTCACGACGTGCACCACTTCATTAAATTTACAAACCCAGACGCCTTCACGCTGATCGAACATACGCATATCATCAGGTAAGACCTGAGAGACCAATACCGGAATATCACAGGCCGATTCCAACGCATCTTCCTTCAACTTAGTAAGCCATTTCTTATCAAAATCTTTTGTGCGCTTACTTTCAAAAATAATTTTGCCGCACTCATACCCCATTTCGTTTCGCACCACGAGTATACAATCAGCGCCTCGCTTTCCTTTTCCAACTTCAGTGACGATATCAAATGGAAATGAATTCATCAGAATCTCTTCCAACGCGAGTTCCTGCACCTCACCTTGTGTTTGCATAGAACCTTGTTCGAGTTTCCGAGTCATCTGCTCAGTCAATTTCTTTTGATCATTCAATTGCTTTTCAAGCTCTCTTTTTTCCATATCAAATTTCTCTCGTTCCTTCAACAAGATATCAGTTGATAGCTTAGCTTTCAATTCTACTTCAAGCTCTAGTCGTTGCTTTTGTAAATTATGAGACTCTTGCTCTTGTTGCTCCTGAAGACGTTTCGTGAGATTCATCACTTCAATTTCCTTTTCCTGCAATTGCTTCAACTTCTGACTCTTATCCAAATTTTCCTTTTCAAGAAATTCAAGTTTCAACCTGCTCTCTTCTGATATTTTTTTCAACAACTCTTCTTCAATACGTTTCACCTGCTCATCAGTGGCCTTTTTTACGCGCTCCAACACAATTTCATTTGTTTGCTTTTTCTTTTCCTCAAATTCAGCCACTTGCTTTTCTAAATCCTGATGACGCTTTGCGAAAACCTCAGCGAGTTCCTTATTCTCGTCTTCGTATTTCTTCTTGATAGATTTCTCCACATCCTCGGTTAATACATCTTCGAGGTTAAATTTACTTTTACATTGCGGACAGGTTATTTGTGTTTTCATACTTACGAACGTTAGATGCCAAATGTACAACGGATGAGAGATTAAAAATTACAGAAACCTCTTTCCATAATTTATTCTTAAAAAGTCAGCGACAAAAATCAAATACGCTTATATTCGACTAATTTTCCGCCTGATGAAGTTTTCACGTCTCATTGCGTATCTCAAGTATTATTGGCAATTTATACCCTTCCAACTAAATGCATTGTTGGCGGCTAGTATCGTGTGGCTAGCTTTTCGATGCCTGCATTCGACAGAAACTGACACCAATTCGTTTCAAGGTATCACGATGCTGATGGCGAAAATAGCAATGGCGTTCTCAGGACTTGTCATAGGACTTTCTCTAATGTCGACTTGCTTCTGCTTGTTTTATTTCATGTATCAAAAAAAGAGAAAAGGAAGCGACAATTTCGAACTTGCAATGGATATTGAATCGTATCAACATGATTTGCTTCGTATCCAAACAAGGTTGCCCTTTGCCTTGAAACCGATACTGGGATTTGTCAAGGTCAGACTAGTTTACGACAAAACCAAAATGACAGATAAGTATATTGTCAGCGATAGAATTAAGAAACAATTTATCTCATTCAATACAGGACTCATCAGCAAGAATACCTTGTTGTTGCCCGACATCAAAGCATATTCCTTTTCACACGCCTTTATTTATTTTGAAGATATGCTGCATTTTTTTTCCTTTGCGGCAAGCTTCAAGACCCATCATATTATTTGCAATCTGCCGCATTCGCTCATGATGGATACGCAAGCGCTTCCACACAAAAAAACCGACGAAGAGATAGTGCGCATTGAGCAGCTTCGCAAGGTAGAAGGCGAATTATTGAGTTATAAAAAATTTGAAGATTCGGATGATGTGCGCCGCATCGTATGGAAGATATTTGCTAAGAACAAAGAACTTGTCGTGCGCGTTCCTGAAATTATGGATCCCTTTGCGTCACATATCTATCTATACGCAAGCTTTTTTAATACGCTGCATGTTTCATTGTATCCCGACTATCAACAAGTGATGCTTAACCGCT
>CAIRSV010000013.1 GCA_903881265.1 uncultured Bacteroidota bacterium | reverse complement strand
ATAATTCTTTTCAAAAATATATAGTTACCCCTATCAAGAAAAGCTGTGTTTAGTTTTTAGTAATTACCTTTTTTTCATTTGTCCCAAAAGTGCATTGCTGCCGCTTTGTAATGGAATATGAAAATGGGGCATGAATCGTTTGGATATAGCCACAAATTCAATGATGTCATTTGTGAGCAAATTTGGCTCAATGGACGAAATTCTGAAACGCGGAACGCTTGACTTTTCATCGAGTGCTTTTATCAGATCAAAAAAATGCTCCTCGCCGCTGCGCGCGCCATTATAACCTTTGCCAAAATCGCCAAGGTTCACGCCTGTCAAGACGATTTCTTGTACACCCGTATTGGCTAGTTCATTGACATTGTCAAGGACACCTTGAATTGTATCACTTCGACTATGTCCGCGGGCTAGCGGTATCGTGCAGAACGTGCAACTATAATCGCAACCATCTTGCACTTTTAAGAACGTGCGCGTTCGATCATTTAAAGAAAAAGATGAATGAAAGCCCTGCACATCCTCAATATCGCAGCTGCAGATTTTAGCTTCGCCGGTTCGTTTAAATTCGGCTACATGTTTGGCGACATTAAATTTTTCAGACGCGCCAATAACAAGATCCACTCCGCTTATCGTTGCGATACGTTCAGGTTTGAGCTGCGCATAGCAACCGGTAATCACGACAGTCGATAAGGGGTTTTGTTTTTTAACTCGTCGTATCAGCTGCTTACATTCCTTATCCGCATTCTCAGTCACCGAACACGTATTGATTACATACACATCTGCTTCCTGATTGAAATCGGTTTTCGTATAACCTTCTTCTTCAAATGACCTCGCAATCGTCGAGGTCTCAGAAAAATTAAGTTTACAACCTAAGGTGTGATATGCGATTCGTTGTTGTTCTTTCACAAGGCTGCGAAGATAGCAACAATTCAACAATGCGACAATGAGATAATGCGATGTGATGTATCTACTGTTTATTTTCCTTTGCCCATGAATCTTTCAGACCGACAGTGCGGTTGAAGATTACCTTGTCGGCACTTGAATGTTTATCCAAACAGAAATAACCTAAACGAAGGAATTGGAATTTATCTGTTTTTGATGCAGTGAGCAAGGCGGGTTCTATCTTAGCATTTGGGATGATATGCAGACTGTCGGGGTTAAGAATGTCAATTAATTCTTCGTCCGACGCTGCTGGATTTTCAACGGTGAATAAGCGATCGTACAAACGAATTTCTGCATCCTTGGCGTGAGCGCAACTTACCCAATGGATGGTGCCTTTCACCTTGATGCCGCTCGTATCATTTCCGCTTTTACTTTCAGGGAAATAACGACAATGCACTTCAGTAATTTGACCGGCTTCATCTTTTTTGAAATCATGGCATTCAACGATATAGGCGCTTTTCAAGCGTACTTGCAGGCCGGGTCCTAAACGGAAATATTTCTTAGGTGCATCTTCCATAAAGTCGGTGCGCTCTATCCATAGTTCTTTTCCAAAAGGAAGTAAACGATGCCCTGCGTTACTATCTTCGGGATTGTTTTCGGCTTCTAGAAACTCCTCGGTGCTATGTTCTGGATAATTGGTGATGATTAGTTTGATTGGATCAAGGACCGCCATGCGGCGCAATGCAATTTGATTGAGATGATCGCGCAGACAAAAATCTAGCAACGAAAGATCGATCATATTGTCGCGTTTAGCCACACCAATTTTATCGCAAAATTCGCGGATGGATTCTGGCGTATAGCCTCGTCGTCGAAAGCCACTGATAGTAGGCATACGCGGATCGTCCCATCCTTCCACAAATTTTTCATTGACCAATGTCAATAGCTTGCGTTTACTCATTAACGTGTACGACATATTGAGTCTTGCGAACTCATATTGATGGGATGGAAAAATTTCAAGTTTTTCGATACACCAATTATATAAATCGCGATGAGGGATGAATTCAAGTGTGCAGACACTATGTGTAATTTCTTCAATACTGTCGCTTTGGCCATGAGCGAAATCATACATTGGATAGATACACCATGTATTGCCGGTGCGGTGATGCTCGGCGTGCTTGATTCGATAAATGACGGGGTCGCGCATAATCATATTAGCATGTGCCATATCGATGTTAGCTCTCAATACATGGGTGCCATCAGCAAACTCACCATTTTTCATACGAGTAAACAAATCGAGGTTTTCATCCACACTTCGGCTTCGACAAACACTGTTCACACCTGGTGTTGTAGGCGTGCCTTTTTGTTTCGCTATTTCTTCTGAACTTGCATCTTCAACATAGGCTAATCCTTTTTTGATCAGCGTTACTGCAAAGTCGTAGAGTTTGTCGAAATAATCGGAGGCGTAAAATTCATTGTCCCATTGAAAGCCTAGCCATTGAATGTCTTCCTTGATACTTTCGACATATTCAACCTCTTCCTTTTCGGGATTGGTATCATCGAAACGAAGATTGCATTTGCCATTATATTTTTTGGCTAGACCGAAATTGAGACAGATGGCTTTCGAGTGACCAATATGCAAATAGCCATTTGGCTCGGGAGGGAAACGAGTCTGCACCCGTCCGTTGTGGACATTATCTTCAATATCTTTTTCAATGATCTCTTCAATAAAATTCAATGATTTTTCCTCGCTCATGTTCGATAGCTATTTGGGTGCAAAAGTAGTTTATTTAAAAAATATTTGTACTGATTAAATGAAACGATTACTTTTACTTGGTACCCTATCATTCTTAATGCGTGAGGTGGTATTAAAATTGCAGTTATGAAAAAATTAGTTACTCTATTAGCGCTTGTCATCTTGTTGACAGGTGTATCTCAAGCACAGATTATCCAAAAAGGTGGAAGCTGCATGCAAATTGGATTTGGCTTTCCGAGTGCAATGCAAATGATGAGTTCGGTGTTCAAGTTTACGATGAATTCGGCCGATGCAGGTTCCTCATCAAGTTTCAAGTATAAGGGCTTTGGTCCTTTGCATTTTCGGTACGATTATATGGTCGGGGGTCGTGTGGGATTAGGGTTGAGTGCCAACTACGAACATGGCAATTTTAAATTTACCAATACGTACTCTGATTTAGACGATAATATGATTAAGAGCGTTACGAAGTTTGATTATTCAAGTGTGAATGCAATGGCGAGGATGAATTTTCATTTTATAAAGAATGCTGAAAAGATTGACATCTATTATGGATTTGGTGTTGGCTACAGTCACACCCGTGTGAAATTAGAAGAAACCCTCGGCGGTAATGTAATCGATCCAATTGATCAGGCCGATATCGATGATTTTAATGATTACCTGAATGGCATCTTTAAAATGTTTCCGGTGGCCTTTGAAGAGGTGCTTGGTTTAAAAGTACCCTTCGGCTCAAATGCAGGTATGTATTTCGAAGTAGGGTATTCGAAGGCCTTATGTCAACTAGGTTTTTATGCCAAGATAGGCGGCCCAAGAGGGTTTAACAGCGATAAATGGCAATGGTTTTAATGAAAATAAGCGACCTGGATTGGGTATGAATTTTTAGCCACAGATTCACAGATTATTAAAGAAGGCCAGGCAAGTATAATCTACGGCATTCATTTGTATTCGATATCTTTGAATTTGCTTGGGTTAATTATTCGCATTAATACAGTAAGGATTTAAATTGAATCTTGACATTCAATATGAAGAGTTTAGAAAAATCATTTATACTTTGATAGAAAAAAAAATAAAAGTCGCTGATGAAACCAATGTCATACTTGTTGGTTGGCTTCAGCAAGGGCAGCCCGAACAAATCATTACCGAATATTTAGATGAACTTTCCTTTCTGGCTGAAACAGCTGGCGCCAAGGAAGTGAAGCGTTATTATCAGCGATTGCCTCATCCGGATAGTAAAACATTTTTGGGCAAAGGAAAGCTTGAGGAGATCAAAGAGTATATCACATCCCACAATGTGAATATGGTAATTTTTGATGATGAACTGACAGGCTCTCAGATAGCAAACATTGAAAAAATTCTTGGTCGACAAGTGATAGATCGTAGTGATTTGATTTTGGATATTTTTGCTAGTCGAGCTAAAACCGCACAGGCCAAGGTTCAGGTTGAATTAGCGCAATACCAATATATTCTTCCACGACTAAAAGGGATGTGGAGTCATCTTGAACGTCAGGGTGGTGGTATCGGATCACGAGGGCCGGGTGAAACAGAAATTGAAACAGATCGTCGTATTGTGAAGGACAAGATTGCCTTACTAAAAAAACGCTTACTTGATTTCGATAAACAAGCCTTTACACAACGCAAAGAACGAGGCGAATTTATTCGTGTGGCGTTGGTAGGTTATACCAATGTCGGCAAGTCGACGCTAATGCGTTTTCTAAGTAAATCGGATGCCTTTGTCGAAAATAAATTATTTGCAACGCTTGATACAACAACGCGTAAGGTGGTATTTAATCGCACGCCGTTCTTGTTGAGCGATACGGTTGGTTTTATTCGTAAGCTTCCGCATCACTTGGTAGAAAGTTTTAAAAGCACCCTTGATGAGGTGCGTGAGGCTGATATCCTACTGCATGTCGTTGATATTTCTCATCCAAAATTTGAGGAGCAGATTACGATTGTAAAAAATACCTTGCAGGAGTTGAAGGCGGGTGACAAACCAACCATATTGATTTTTAATAAAATGGATCTGTATGAAAAAAATACGTTTGACGAATGGCTTGAAGAGGAAGTAAAAATTGATTTGCTCAAGCAGCTGAAGAAGTATTGGAATAATGAAACACAAAACAACGCCATCTTCATTTCAGCTACAGAAAAAATGAATGTCGACGAGTTACGCCTCACGATTTTGGACAAAGTAAAGGAAATGTATGCGATTCGTTATCCTTACAAGACTATGTTTTACGAATAGACACTTTCGGCTTAGTTTTGCCACCTTCCATGATTGAACCATTACAAGTATTTTCAGACACCTGTCAGGTGAATTTCCATGATGTGGACAGAAAGATGATTCAAACCACAACCTATTCTATCACAAAGGGGATTCAATATGTCCATTGCCAATTTCAGCAACCTTCTCATTGGGATATCGATAAAAAAGGAGTGGTGATGTATCAACCCGCTAATTTGGATCAAGGCTTTATCCAACTTACCTATATATTGACGGAGACGGCGCTTGAACATAAACCCGGTAAAGCAAGTAAGAAAAGCACGCCTAAAATGGTTGAGATGACTACAATTGTTTTTGATTCTGACTATCTTGAACAGTTTGCCGCTTCAGGGGTGCCTGATAATACGACAGATAAAATCCTTTCATTTCAGCAAAAAGAATCATTCACAACGGTCATTCAGCTTTGTCAAAAAACACAGTTAGCATTAGATAGTATGCGCGACCATCCTTATGCGCACAGTTTAAGAAATATGTTTATACAGTCACAGGCCCAGATGTTGCTTTTGTATGCATTGGAAGATTGTTTGCTTGATGAAAAGGAAGAACATTTTGTATGTAAGTTTCTTGTCAATGAAATCGATCAAGTAAAAATCGCTCAAGCGAAAGAATTACTGATACAACGAATTGGGAATCCTATCACTATCAAGGAACTCAGTCGCAAAGTAGCGATGAACGAATGTTATCTTAAAAAAGGGTTCAAGGAAATCGTGGGTTCAACAATTTTCGAATTCTATCAAAGTAAGCGAATGGAGTATGCCACCATGATGCTGCGTGAAAAAGGACTTAACGTCACCGAAGTATCTGATCTGCTGGGCTATTCATCCATTTCACATTTTAGTACAGCATTCAAAAAGTATACAGGCATCAAACCATGTGAGCTTTTATTCAGGTAATACGATTTGTAGAAATTAATTTCTGATTCAATACAGTCTATTAATGAGATCATACGAAGAGTTTCCGTATTTCGTAAATCGCTTTCCGTAAATCGTAGTTCAATCTTTTGGTGGTGAAGCACCTTTGCGATCTTAATTCAAACATAATGATAAAAAAACACATACTGGTATGCGCTTTTTTGTGCATGGCAACCGTTTCGAATTCTCAAATTGTAACGTCTGAGGATTCTCTTGCAAACGGCCTGATTGCCGGTAGTCAACGAACAATTATTTCAGGCTACGGAGAATCGAGGGCAAGTTATGATATCAAAAATCAAGATGCGAATGCTACGCTGAAACGAGCAGTTCTATTCGTCGGGCATAAGTTTAATACTAGGATTATACTTTTTACGGAAATGGAACTTGAAGATGCAGTGGTCGCAGGTGGCGAAGAAGATGCTCCTGGTGAATTATCTATGGAACAGGCCTTTTTGAAATTCGATATTAATTCGTCTACTTATTTTGTCGCTGGATTGTTTACTCCACGAATCGGCATCATCAATGAAAATCATCTTCCGACAACCTATAACGGAACGGAACGTCCCTATGTCGAGACCTTAATCATACCAGCCACTTGGCGCGGATTGGGTATCGGTTATTACGGCAACAGCGATCGGCTGCGCGGTTTGAATTACAGCTTGTCTTTGACAAACGGAATGAATTCTGAACATTTTGAAAATGGAAGCGGTATTCGTGAAGGCCGTCAGGAAGGTGGAAAGGTCAGGGGAACAGGGCTTATGCTGAATGGTTCCTTGCTTTACTACTATAGGAGTTTTAGGATTCAATTTTCATCAAGTATGAGTGGAACCACAGCAAAACAAGCTAGTATAGCAGACACCCTTCATTTACAAAGCGGCTCGTTTGCCAATCCTGTTTTTGTCAATGAAGTCAATGTGCAATATCGCCACAAGGGTATTGAATGTAAAGTATTGGCTTGTATGGTTAATCTTCCGGATGCAGCGAATATCAATCAGACATTTGGCAACAATACAGCTACGCGCATGTTAGGAGCCTATGCAGAGCTTTCTTATGACCTTCTAGGGAGAAAAGCAACGCAAAATACTAAAGCGGTCATCTTATTTATTCGGGCTGAATATTTGGACATGAATCAACGTATTCCGAACAATGCTACGTTCGTCGATATGAATAGAAAATCGTACCTCATTGCTGGACTCACCTATAAGCCTGTTCGCGGAGTGGCCATCAAGATGGATTATACGGGGCGACTGACAGGCAAAGTGTATGAAAATTTGCCTTTCGGAACTGCGTCTTACAAAAACGGGTTTATTAACGTGGGATTAGGTTACAACTTTTAATCATGCAGAATCGACGAACCTTTTTGAAACAAAGTTGTGTGGCCTGCATGAGTATGTCTGTATTGGGTGTCTTACTAGATTCCTGCAGTGTGCCGCACTATATATTCAAGGCTGCCATACAGGAAGATACATTACTCGTTCCGAAGGAGAACTTAAAAGGGGTGCAAAGCCTGATTTTGAGGAACAGAGAACTTCCTTATGATATTCTGGTTGTAAAATATGAAGGCAATTATACTGCTTTGCAGATGCTATGTACACATAATGATGTTGCCCTATCGTTTGCTGGCAATAAATTGATCTGTAACGGGCACGGAAGCGAGTTTGATTTGCAGGGTAAGGTATTGAGGGAACCTGCAGCCAGACAGTTGACATCCTATCGTACAAGTATCGAACGTGACAACCTTGTCATTCATCTCAAAGGATAGGTTAACGTACGTTGATGCAGATAGTGTAATGTATCTAATATGGCACTGATTAGGAAGTAAATGAAAGAACATGGATATTTTTTTAGAATAAAATTGGTAGATATTATTTTTTTCCTATTTTTGCGCTCCTATAATACTCTTCCTTAGCTCAGTTGGTTAGAGCACCTGACTGTTAATCAGGGGGTCTCTGGTTCAAGTCCAGAAGGGAGAGCAGATAAAAAGATAAAAGGGTTATACTTGTATAGTGTAACCCTTTTTATGTTTTAT
>CAIRSV010000012.1 GCA_903881265.1 uncultured Bacteroidota bacterium | reverse complement strand
GCCTGCTTTTGTGCCGGGTGGTGCTGAAGGTCATACCGATACGCCTGTAACGCAGATGCGTAAAATCATAGCACAGAAATTATCAGAAAGTAAACATACCGCACCGCACTTCTATCTTAAGACGTCGGTGTGTATGGACAGCCTCATGGATGTTCGCAAACAGATTAATGCGATGAGTGCGGTGAAGATTTCTGTCAACGATATGATGATCAAAGCTGTTGCCTTATCCCTGACTAAACATCCCGATGTAAATAGCAGTTGGATGGGTGATTTCATTCGTCAGAATCATCACATTCATATCGGAAGTGCTATTGCGTTGCCAGATGGGTTGATTGTGCCGGTGATCAAATATGCCAATCAAAAATCGTTAACCCAAATTGCTAGCGATGCTGCATCGCTTTATGAAAAGGCTCGAACTAAAAAAATACAACCTTCAGAATTTACCGGAAATACCTTTACAATTTCAAACCTAGGTATGATGGATATCGATGAATTTACGGCCATCATCAATCCGCCTGATGCCTGTATTTTGGCGGTAGGTAAAATTACACAAACGCCTGTTGCAGTGAATGGTGCGGTGGTGATAAAAGGGATACTCAAACTAACACTCAGCTGCGATCATCGTGTGGTAGACGGCGCTGTGGGTGCCAACTTCCTTCAAACACTGAAAGGCTATCTCGAGAATCCGATATCGTTAATGATGTAATGAACCGATTGGTGTTCTGTTGAATCGAATCGGATGCCTGCGCAGTTTTTTTTGTAAGCCAATGAATAGGCAAGCGAAAAAATAGAGGTAGTTAAATGGCCTATCATGCTGCTATTCGTAACCAAAACGAACCGCCGTGTTTTTCGACGTGGCTAAGGTTTTCATGTTGCCAAATTGGTGCTATCGTTGCCGCTAATACGGGGTCTTCCGCTATGAAAAAATTGGGTAAGAGGGTTTCGTATTTTGTTGGATTAGCCAACAAATAAAAGGCGAGCCCGTATTGCTCGGAATAAAAACGGTCGCACATAAATTGCGGATAATCATACGGCAAATACACATCGTGGATATGCACGATAACGCCTTTTTTTAATTTAGGTAAGATGTCCATAAAAAAGACCATCGCATCCGAATTAGGGAGAATGCGATGCGAATTATCGACAAAGAGGATATCGTTTTCGTCTAATGTATACAGAAGATTCAAGTCGATATTTTCAAAGGGTTGACGAATCACCGCATCGGCCAATTGATCTATCTCGGCACGTGGCATTGGGTCTATCGAAATAATTTCTGTGCTAAGCTGCTGTTCTTGTTTGGCTTTATATGCCACCTTCGTGGAATTGCCCGATCCAATTTCGATGTATTTTTTAGGTTTAAATTCAGCGAGCATTGTATAAATACCAATGATATCAAGCCCGGGTAAGAAGCCGTTGTTCCAACCTGGTTTTGTGGTATCGCGCTCACGTTTCGCCTCCTTGATTTCCCATATATGTTCTTTTAAATCGAGCGCCTTCGACAGCAGATATTGATAGGTATCACGATTAGCCGCTATGATGTCGTACAAGGCAGTATGTGGTGGTTTGCCGTGACCGTAACGTGGTTTAAAATCGACTGGGTAATCTAAAAACAGATTTTGGAATTTCGGACTGAGGAAACGATACAGTTGTTTGATCATGTGAACGTTGTGAATTGACAGACGCAAATGTACTCGTTTTTTTAGCCTGTGGCAATGGCTTTCTAGTAGAGAATTTCGAACGACTGAGCGTAGAAAGTAGTTGACCCACCTCAGAACTACACCGCGTGATGTCTGAACTGAATCATCCGAGTTAAAAACTGAATCCGCTCAGTTCAGCACTCCGGTCATTTGGTTCCAATCTTCGTCATTTTTGTTCAGACCTCCGTCCGCTCAGTTCAGCACTGCGGAAATTTACTTCCACACTCCGCCTACTCAGTTCCAAGCACCGTCATGTGTGTATAGAGCTCCGTCCGCCTAGTTCGGAAGTGCACTTTGCCAGTTCAGAAGTGGGAGGGGGTACTTCGGAAGGGGGGTATATCAGGCATTCAAGAGGAATACGCGCAACTACCTAAAAGCTCGTCACTAGTTTGAGATTCAATAATCGTTTGGTCAGTCGATTCGGAACGGCATAGGTACGACCGCTACTTTGATCTTGTATCCACAAATACGATAAGGTGTTTTGGATGCCTAACAAATTAAAGACTTCCAAACTCAACCACATTGTTTTAATATTGTTGAAAAAACTATAACGTGGTCTGTCCTTGCGGGCGCCATCGAGTAATAGGGATGAAAAACCAATATCAACTCGTTTATAGCTTGGTATGCGCAAGGTATCGGCATAGCGGTTTTGATCGGGTGGTCCAAATGGTAATCCAGTCGAATACAATCCGTTGAGGAATAATTTAAAATTCTTATTGCCCGGTAGATAATCCGAAAAGAATAAACCAAAACTGACTCGTGAATCCGTAGGACGCGGTATATACCCCGGATGAAATGAGGTACTGTCGGCACCTGTGGCCTTACTTTTAATAAATACCACATCATCGTTGAGGTCTTCGGCGGTTTTCATAATACCCAAACTCACCCACGATTCGGCATTCTTGACGATATCGCCATACAGCCTTCCTTCGATTCCATAAGCATAGCCTTTGGCCATATTTTTACCAAAATAACGGATACGCACATTGTCGTATTCATATGGCACCAAGTTCCACATATACTTATAATACAGCTCGGTGGTAAATTTAAATGGGCGGTCGCCAAAGGCTTTGAAATTATAATCGGCACCGGCTACAGCATGATATGATTTTTGCGCTTTCAAATCAAGATTCACACTACCATCGAGGTTACGCATTTCTCTGTAAAAAGGAGGCTGACTATAAATACCTGTTGCCGCACGAAAGATGATATCTTTTGTCCACTTGGGTTTCCACGAGAGTTGCACACGAGGGCTGATCAATAATTCGGAATTGAGCAGATTGTAATTAAAACGCACACCACCTGTGATCACCAATCCGATAGAATCGAAAGCGATATTATCTTGAATAAACCCATTAAAACGTGTGTAGGCAAAATCTTGCGCACTCTTATAACGTGTTGACATCAGCAGGGCGGTGTCATTGGCAGGCTGCGAAAAACCAGCACTATCACGACGTTCCCATTCGTTGAGCTTGTCGGTAATATGAATGATTTCAGTATTGAGCCCCCATTGGATAAAATGCCGTTTCTTGTCGTGCGAGCCTTTCAATCCGATATTAGCAACATTTACATTTAGGTAGTTTCTTGCATAGCTGTGAATCAGACCGGTGCCCAATGCATATTTGATATCACCGAATGTGGTTTTGCCCAAATCAGTTTCAATTTCACCCAATAGATATTCGCCTTGAATGTCATAGGTTTCTGCTTCGTTCGTTTGAAAAGCTGAGGCAATAAGTTTTAAGGTTGTATTGTCGTTTGGTGTATAGGTAGTTGATATGCCGCCATAACGCGAATCGAATTTGTCGGTCTCAGACCCGCTGTAGACAGTGCGCAACTGAAAGGCTTTATTAATGAGACCAAAACTTTGGGTAGAACTTTCAGGTTGAAAATCAAAACGGTTACGGGCGTAATTACCAAAGACATCGATTTGCCAATCGGTATTGAACTGATAGTTGATATAGGTCTGCACATCGGTAAAGGTTGGGTTGTACACGCCTTTGGTTTGTTGTGCTTGCAATAGATATTGATTCGATTTCTGACGTACACCGATTGAATATGATAAGCGATTTTTTAAGCCCACTCCTTCGAGATGCGCCCCTAATCCCAACATACTCATTGTGACACTTCCGCCAAATTCCTTCGGTCGTTTATAGGTGATATCGAGCACGCTGCTCATCTTGTCGCCATACTTGGCCTGAAAGCCACCGGTTGAGAAATTGACCCCACCTACCAAATCGGGGTTGATGACACTCAGTCCTTCTTGCTGGCCGCTTCGTACTAAAAACGGGCGGTAGACTTCAAAGTCATTGATATACACAAGATTTTCGTCGAAGTTGCCACCACGTACATTGTATTGTGAGGTTAGCTCGTTGTTGTTGCTCAAAAATATTTTTAATAAGCCTTCGATGCCGCCCACCGCGCTAGGCAAGAGGTTGTGCATCTTATAATTGATAGCCACATTGCCGGCCTGATTGCGCTTTTTATTATCGCGGATAGTGACATCTTTAAAAAGCTTGGCATTTGATTTTAGGGTAATGGTTACCGAAGCCGTGTCGCCAAAAGCGAGTCGTTTTGTCATAATTTTTACATCAAAGCCAATAGAACTGAATGCCACTTGCACATTCTTATCCGATGGGATAGTAAGGCTGAAGAATCCGTTTGCATCGGTTTTAGTGCCTCCCGAAAGGCCTTTTACAGCCACCGTGGCCAACTCAATAGGATCACCTTTTTCATTGAGGACCTTGCCTTGTAAGGTGCTAGTATTTTTCTGCGATTGAGCATTTATTGTTGTCTGTCCCAACAGGGATACGGTCAGCAAAATGAGCAGGGTTGCAAGTCTATACATACGGAACATCAAACGAAAGTAAGGCGAAAAAAGTATTTCGATGAAACAAAAGACGAATCATAGTTCCTTTGAGTGATTACATCACACGAGCGAATCATTTCAAGGAAGAATTTTGTTGCCGAAAAACACGCACAAAGGCAAATAAATTCCCTTTCTTTCTTTACTTTTGGTCCTTCAATTTTCATCTTCATGATTTTACTGGCAATTTCGCTTTCATTGATACTAGAAAAGGTTATTTTAGTTGCCGTTATTTTGGGTGCATCACTTGGAATAGCCATGTATAGTACTTGGGCCGAACGTAAGGTGGCCGCCATTATGCAAGACAGGCGAGGCCCAATGCGAGCGGGTCCTTTTGGTTTGTTTCAACCATTAGCCGATGGCTTGAAACTTTTCATGAAAGAAGAAATCATTCCGGCTGTAAGTTCTAAATTTCTCTTTGTACTTGGTCCTTCGATTGCGATGCTGATGGCTTGTATGACAAGTGCTGTCATTCCTTGGGGGCCTGATATTCCGAAAGCAGATGGCAGTGTGATTAGTTTGCAGGTGGCCGATATCAATATTGGTGTGCTGTTTATTTTTGGTGTGGTGAGTCTGGGTGTCTATGGTATTATGATAGGCGCGTGGGCATCGAATAATAAATTTTCGTTGATGAGTGGATTGCGTGCGGCATCGCAGGCGATTTCATACGAACTGGCAATGGGGATTAGTTTGATTGCCTTGGTCATGATGACGGGTAGTTTAAGTATGCGTGAAATTGTTGACCAACAACACGGTTTTTGGCATGGTGGATGGATATGGGAAGGGGGTTATTTTACGTGGAATTTCTTCAAACAGCCGCTAGCCTTTTTGATTTTCATTATATGTGCTTTTGCTGAGTTGAACAGGGCTCCATTTGATTTAGCAGAATGTGAAAGTGAATTGATTGGTGGCTATCATACCGAATATAGTTCGATGAAACTTGGTTTCTATCTGTTCGCTGAATATATCAATATGTTTATCAGTTCGGTGATACTAAGCTCATTGTTCTTCGGAGGATATAACTATCCGGGTATGGATTATGTAGCGGCACACGTATCACCCTTGATGGTATCGCTGATTGGTGTGATGGCCTTGTTAGGTAAAGCTATTTGTTTCATTTTATTCTTTATGTTTATCCGATGGACCTTACCTCGTTTTCGTTATGATCAGTTGATGAATCTAGGTTGGAAAAGCTTGATACCATTGGCTTTATTCAATATGCTGTTAACAGGTGGTGTGATTTTATATTTCTTTAACGACAAGTAAATTATGACGTATAATATTTCAAATAAAGCAAAAGAAGTGGATCGTCAGCCGATGACGTTTATGGAGCGTATGTATCTACCTGCTATTGCCAAAGGGCTTAAGATTACCTTGGGGCATATGTTTATCAAACGCCCTACGATTAATTACCCTGAAGTTAAACGCCCTTTCAGTTCTACCTTTCGTGGTTTGCACGTATTGAATCGTGACGAAGAAGGACGCGAGCGATGCACGGCTTGTGGCTTATGTGCGTTATCGTGTCCTGCGGAAGCAATTACGATGGAGTCGGCTGAGCGTTTGCCATCCGAATCGAATTTGTATCGTGAGGAGAAATATGCGGCTAATTATGAGATTAATATGCTGCGTTGCATTTTCTGTGGATTATGCGAAGAGGCTTGTCCTAAAGATGCTATTTATCTTTCGCAGACCTTCGCGCCAGCAAACTATGATCGCAAAGGATTTATTTATAAGAAGGATGATTTGCTGATTCCGATGACAGCTGAGATGGAACATAAGAAAGAAAAAAGTACACAACATTAATTAGAGCAAGGTTATGGAAATACATCAAGTGATATTTTGGATATTGAGTTTGCTTTTGATGTACACGAAATAATATGTTGTTTCCACTTTAGATTTGAAGAAAAATAAACTCCCAAATCTCTTTCACAATCAGATTCCTTGAATCAGATTAAGTTCGACCCCGTTCAATGTATATTTT
>CAIRSV010000011.1 GCA_903881265.1 uncultured Bacteroidota bacterium | reverse complement strand
CGCAGAACAACATTGCGAACAGCGTATAGCAGACTAGAACCCGAACTAAAAAAAGAGTATAACGATTATAACTTTGATGGCGTTGACGATTTTAGACAACAACGCAAAAACAGCCCCTATTCTTGGGATGTTTTTATATACAACAATAAAAATGAAGCGTATGAAAAAGACACCTTATTAAGTAAATTCGAAGTACTCAATTATAACAAACAAGAGAAAACATTGAACGGCTATTACCAAATCAGGTTCGACCAAACTACGTGGCAGACGAATTACTACCAATGGAGTTTCACCGAAAATAAAATGGTCTTGTATCAAATTAATACTTGTCAATCAACATCACCCATGTCAGAAAATCATACCTGTGTCCTTAGCACATTGATAAATGGAAAATGGATCAATAAAACACAAGTAGGGGCCGAATAAAATGAAAAACATACTACTATTAATCACTTTTTTTCTTTTAGCAAATACAACACTCGCTAATCTAAAATACCATCCCGTAAGTTTTGTTCTCAGTACAGACAAAGAAAGTTATTATGAAGGCGAGAAAATTACCTTTATTATAACAATTACAAATACTGACCAAGAGAATGCGCATCCTGTTCTAGTGCCCCATACACAAAACACAGGTCAAAAATTATTTTATCTCACAATGTATGACAAAGCCAATAACACACAGATTCAGCGATATTCTGAAGATAGAAAACTACATATGATGATACACGATACAGGTTCGGTTCAACTACGATATTTAAAACCATTGGAGCAGCTTGTCGTACCTATCTATATAAACGATGTTGAAAATTATTACAATTACCACACACAAACTGCGTCTCACCACAGTATGGGATTCCCTTTGTTTGCCGGCATATATAAAGTAAATGTCACCTACAATCCTAATGGCATTGCATTAGGTGATAGTATCTATACGTATTACGATGACTTCGATAAAGAGACCGCCTCTGCAGGCAAACTTGCCATGCTGTCATATGGCCAAATCAGCAATTTAGTCGACGTGCGAATCAAACGAAGCGCGGATACAATTGTCTCTATCGAACGAAAAAAATATTACATAAAAACTGAAGGTGGCAGGTATTTTTATTTGACAGAAAATTTGCCCCAAATTACAACAGACACTCGATGCCAGCACATTACCAATTTGCCACCCGATAGCTGTTCAATGACAAATGAATATTACTACAGTCATTTTACAGATTTGTATGCCGAATACATTAATCGATTTACTGATGGCGATATCAGAGAATACCGCAGATATTCTGATTACTGCCCCGACTATTTATACACTGAAAAGTATAACGATTTTAAACAAAAAACGATGTTTGCTCAACAACTATACGACAACCGATTTTACAGCATAACCTATGGACAGCCCGGCAATAAAATACATCAAGAAACCTATTGCTCTGCTGACGGAACACTCTGCAATGTAACAACCTATATATACAATAAAAAGGGAGAATTCGTGCGAAAGGAAATTTCCGAAACACAACTATGCACTATTGTATTAATCGACGGACAGAAAAGAAGCACAAGAAAAGGAATAAATCTTGAAGGAGAATAAAAACAATTTCACTTCCACAGATTGATATGAAATTGCCGGCTAAGCGGCTGCAACAAGATTAAGAAAAGACCAGATTGCCTTGTTTGTTCGTATACATCCATATTGATATCCGAATACATACTGCAAGTACAATGCAGTTCTGTTGAATAGAAGGATAAAAACGATGTCAGTTCGTCATTATAATCGCGTGGTTCATCTTAAATTAATGTTTTTCTAATGAGAAGCATTTGAAATGCTAACGCGAATCAATAACATTTGACTCGTGAGTAAAATAAAAAAGAAAGTTACGGAAAGTCAACAGCAAGGCGAATTAACCTCCACGGCTTCAGACCAAGCTCCGAAACTGCATCCAATATCGTTTCTTTCCCAGTGGGGATTAGCGTCCATAGGGCTTATCATGCTGATGCTATTGCTTTTTGACCAAAAATATCCTGCAATCGTAGACCCTTGGATTAAGTCAATCAAAATGATGGATTCGGCAGCACACATGCAGGATAACGCGCAGAAAATAGCCATCATCGAACAATGCGGTGCCGAACTCAGAGAACAAGTTGCTATTCATCCGTATCATGGACGAATATGGTTTTTTTATGGTCGTTATTTTATGTTGAAAGAAAATTGGGATTCGTGCATAGTCACGTTTAAGAAGGCGTTGACCATTGGCAAAGGTGCCACGGCAAATAGTATTGAGGACATGTCACAAAAAATGCTTTACAACGCCTTGTCAATGAAACTAAAACGATTTGACATACAAAGAGACACATCACTTAGCATTATTGCCCAAGCCGAAATTCCGGGATACTTCAATCCGTACATGAATATTCTAAAAGGACTTGTCTATAACAGAAGTGGAGAATATCAATTGGCAGAGAGCGAATTTCAAAAATATATAAATGCTCGTCCGAAGGATCCACAAGGCTATCGACTAATCGCCAATGTCTATCAGTCTGAAGGCAAAGAAACGGAAGCCAATGCCAGTTTGCAAAAATCACAGACACTAAGCGGCACTAAACTTGAAGCATTCAAACAACCTATTTCACATTAAGTACACTATGAATTCATTCAAGCAATTTTCCTATCATCATCTCTTCCTGATTCTTGGACTCATTTTCGGTTTGAAGATGGTGTTTGTCAATCCACCGTGGCAATCCAACGATGAAGATCGACACTTTTTTAATGCCTATAATTTATCAGAAGGGCATGTAGGACCGCAAGAAAAAGACAGTGTGAGTGGCTTTATGTTACCCACCAAGTTATACGGAACTATCTTATCATTTCAGTCTATCAAGTTCGACGAAAATAAATTACTGAGTCATGAAAAAGTTAATGATCTCGAAAATCAAGAGTTGGACCTAGAAAAACAAGAATTTGTTGCTGCACCAAATTGCAAAATCAATCCCTTCCCTTACATTCCTGCCGCCATTATGATCAAAGCAGGCAGCATCTTCAAAGGGAGTGCAATATGGTTAGGTTGGTGGGGACGTATCGGTTCTCTTTTCGCTTATCTTGGTATCATCTATTTTGCCATTAAAAAGATACCTGCCTTCAAACCTATTTTACTGATGATAGCGCTAAGTCCAATGGCTTTGTACCAAGGCGCAAGCGTCAGCTATGATAGTCTGAGCATGGCTTTCTTGTTTCTGTTTTTTGCACTGATTATCACCTATTATTTTCAGGAGCATAAAATTACGTTCCGACAGATACTACTGCTTTGCTTGGTGGCTTTAGCACAGCGGCTTTCCAAGGACGGATACTTCATCATGTTCTTCAGCGTTGCATTTATACCGATGTCGAAATTTCAGAACAAAGCACTTTATTGGGGCACAATTGGGTTGATGATCATGGCCACTTTTCTTCCATCGCAACTATGGTCTATGTATCTAAATCATCTGCATCTGCCACCTGAACCTTCATTCCAAAAGGATTACCTATTTGATTTGTCAAAAAATATAAGCTTCCATCTTCATGATCCTATTCATGCTGCTTATCTAATCGCATTAAACGTATTAGAACAAGGCCAATTATTGATACATGGCAGCATTGGGAGGTTTGGCTATGCTTATTATTTACTTCCATTCCCGATGATGTTATTCTATTTGCTGTCTATGCTCTTTGTAGTCATGTCTGAGAAAGTTAATCGTATTCTTCCACTGCGATTCCGACTTCCGATTGTCTTACTCGCCCTAATGAATTGCTTAGCTATCCTAGTGATGTTCTTCTTAACAGGAACAGCTGTAGGCGCTAACTATATTTTTGGTTTGCAGGGTCGATACTTCACGCCTCTCCTACCCTTCTTGATTGTGTTTTTGTTTTATTTACCTAAACCAATCATCAAGTACGATTATACGAAGATACTAGCGCCGTTCATCAGTTCAGCTGTGTTGATTTATACCCTGAATCACTTGGAATCATTCTTTTACTTTTCACCGAAATAACGTCACGTATGAATTCAAACCTCACAATCGTGATTCCGGCCTATAATGAATCGCAAAGTATTCAAAGTGTGTTAGAGGAAATGCAATTATTTGCATGGGAAACGAATGCAAGTGTGATTATTGTTAACGACGGAAGTAAGGATAACACGAAAGACATTTTAACACAGTTTAAAAACCAATATCCTGATTTTCCACTGCAGATCATCACACACAGCCTAAATCGTGGCTATGGCGGTGCATTAAAAAGCGGCATCAATCATGTGCAAACAAAATTTGTTGTGACGATGGACGCCGATGGTCAGCATCGATTGGAAGATATCTCTGAAATGTTTGACAAACTGATACGAGAGAATGCTGACATGTGTATCGGTAATCGAAATTTCATGGGCTCTAATTTCTCACGAAATCTTGTTAAGAAGATTGTGCTTTTCTTTGTCAAAAAATCAACAGGCATTGAGATCAGTGATCTGAACAGCGGTATGAAAATGTACAAAACGAACATTGTACAAAGTCTTTTGAAATATACACCCAACGGCATGCCTTTTTCAGATACGATCGTTCTGCTTCATCATCAATTCAGGTATAAGATCACAGAGCAAGTGATTACGATCAATGAACGTACAGCAGGTGAAAGTACCATCAATTACCGAACAGCGATCAACACCATAATCGAGGTGGCTAATATCATCATCAACTTTTTCCCGTTCAAGTTCTTTGCATACATCGCCTTGGCCTTACTACTTTTCAGTATGGCCTGGGGTATCCCGTTAATCCTTGCTGGACATGGCTTGAGCGTCGGTACATCGTTTTTATTACTTGCGAGTATGAATTTGATTTTCTTTGGTCTTATTCTTGAAAATATTGTGCGATCAAGGTTTGAGCATTATTCGTATCCAACAGATGCATAATCAATCTACCCCTATTCAAGGATACGTTACAATAAGTACACGATGCAAATAAATAGGTATCGCCACTGTACTTACACTAGAAAAAAAATCATCTATCTATTACATAAAATGACATTATGATAAACTCAAATCGCCCATATATAATTGAATTTCAACGAATTGGAGATCCGTCCTTAGGATATATCTCTGTTGCTGAGAACGACACATTGCCGTTTGAGGTCAACAGAATATACTGGACCTATTTTACCCCAGAAGATGTGCAACGCGGAGGGCATGCACATTATAAATTGGAACAAGTTTTACTCGCTGTTGCAGGTAAGATTATTATCAAAACCGAAATGTTAAACGGCGATAAGGAAGAGTTTATCTTAGACAAACCTAATACAGGTTTGTTTATTCCTAAAATGTGCTGGAGAGAAATGCAATACACCCATAATGCAGTGCAGGTTTGTATTGCAAGTCTTGCCTATTCAGAAGATGATTATATTAGAAATTATCGTACGTTTAAAAAAATACCTAGCGCACATGAAGTTTAACAATAGAAATGTCTTTATTAGCCCTAACGCCATCATTGGCAACAATGTAAAAATTGGTGACAATTCAACGATTTATGATAACGTAAGCATCGGCGATAATGCCATCATAGCGAATGATTGTATCATAGGCGAACCGACCAACGATTATTACTTCAACCCTAATTATATCAATCCGCCAACTACAATAGGCGCCAATGCGCTCATTAGAAGCCATTCGATCATCTACGCAGATTGTACCATAGGCCATACTTTTCAAACCGGCCATAGGGTGACGATACGCGAAAAAACAGTCTTTGGGAGCAATTGCAGAGTTGGAACTCAAACTGACATACAGGGACATTCTATTTTTGGACATCATTGTTGGTTGCATTCAAATGTATTTATTGCACAGAAATCAAGCATCGGTAATTTTGTTTTTATTTATCCTTATGTGGTATTCACAGATGATCGAACACCACCATCAAACATTGGCAATGGACCTACTATTGATGATTATTCCCAAATTGCAGCATGCAGTATTTTATTACCAGGCGTCAAAATTGGCAAACATTGTTTGATTGGCGCCGGCAGTACCGTTTCAAAAGATGTTGACGATTATCAATTGGTGCTGGGCAGTCCTGCTAAAATGGTAAAAGATAGTAGAGAAATAAAATCCAACGAAACAGGCGAATCCCATTATCCTTGGCCATATAGATTTGACAGAGGTATGCCTTGGGAAGGAATCGGTTTTGAAAACTGGAAAAAAGAAGAAAACACACATGAATAATATTCCTTTTTTAAATTTCGACTCAATGCATACCGCTATTCGTGCTGAAATGCAAGCAGCATTTCAAACGGTGTACGATAGTAATTGGTTTGTAATGGGGAAACACGTCGAATCCTTTGAGAAAAAATATGCGCACTTCAACCAAGTAGCACATTGTATTGGCGTAAGTAATGGATTAGACGCATTGCACCTTGCCTTAAACGCATTAGGCGTCGGTGAAGGGGATGAAGTGATTGTTCCATCGAATACATATATTGCTACCTTATTAGCAGTTTCGTATGTCGGTGCAACACCAGTATTAGTAGAGCCCAACATAAACACATACAATATCAACCCATCGAATATAGAGAAGGCTATTACAACCAAAACAAAAGTAATTATGCCGGTGCACCTTTATGGCCAGGCTTGTGAAATGGATGCCATTATGCTCATCGCAGAAAAGTATGGCTTGTACGTTGTTGAAGATAATGCGCAGGCGCATGGTGCTGCCTTCCAAAACAAGTTGACAGGAAGTTTCGGAGATGTCAATGGTACAAGTTTTTATCCCGGTAAAAATTTGGGGGCGCTAGGTGATGCGGGCGCTGTTACCACAAATGACGATACCCTAGCACAGAAAATTCGAATTTTACGTAATTATGGATCGGAAATAAAATATCACAATGAGGTGATTGGTTACAATCATCGATTAGATGAAATGCAAGCAGCCTTTCTTTCGGTTAAGCTATCGTATTTAAATGAATGGACGAAGCAACGACAACAAATTGCGCAATCGTATACTGAAACCCTTAAAAATATAGGCGATTTAATTTTACCAGTGACACATCCAGATGCCACACATGTATATCACCTCTATGTGATCAGAACTCAACATCGGGATGCATTACAACACCATTTAACCAACCATGGTATCGGCACCATGATACACTACCCTATTCCACCGCACAAGCAGAACGCATATACATCATTGGGATACCAAAAAGGCGATTTTCGCATTGCAGAGGAAATTGCGGATACATGTCTAAGTTTGCCTATTTGGCCAGGTATGTGTATTGAAGATGTAAAGCAAATTGTGTCGAGCATCAAAAATTTCTTTGTCATAATCAATAAGAAATTTTAATTATGATCATTTCATTTTTTCAATTTTTAAAAAAAATACTTCCTGAAAAAGTATTACGGTTTTTAATAACCCTAGTTAACAAATCGTATCAATACATAATTAAATTTCTAACCCCTTACTTTAGCTTTATAAGATGGCGCTATAAACGAATAAGCAAAAAAATACAAAAAAAAGAGAAAATCACAATCGCTTTCTTTGTGATACACGAAAGTGGATTTAAAGTTGAAGGTCTTTATGCACTATTACAGAAAGACGAACGGTTCATACCCTTCATAATTATTTGTCCTTATGTTCTATTTGGTCAAGAAAAAATGCTTGAAGAAATGGACAAAGCCTATATGTCGTTGAAATCATATGGACCGAACGTCATTAAAACATATAATACGACGACAAAAAAATGGCTCAATGTCAACAAGGAAATCAAGCCAGATATCATATTTTTTACGAATCCGCATCCGCTTACAAAACCTGCGTATTACATCACAAATTATTTACGCTGCTTAACTTGTTATTCTCCTTATGGTATAAATCCATCGACTAATTTAAATCAAATTTCCTTTAACCAATTCTTTCATAATGT
>CAIRSV010000010.1 GCA_903881265.1 uncultured Bacteroidota bacterium | reverse complement strand
TTTACCCGCATTTTATCTAATTCATAATTTCTAGATGATTGATTCTCCCTATAAGTATCATCCCGTTTTCCTTTTTCATCTGTTATTCTTACTAGTTCCTTTTGACTTGCAATTTTATCTGCATATTGTTTCATTTTAAACTGCCATCTTGCTTTTTCATCAGCTTTTAATTTGCTATCGATTGATTGTATAAAAGCCACTATATCTGTTTGGCAAGCTGCCATAGGGTTTATAGTATTCAATATAATACCTACTTTTTCAGCACCGGTTGGAGTTTGCTCAGCTGTCCAAGTTATTTTAGCTTTTTTAAACTTCAACGTACAATCTGCATCTATTTTTTGCTGATATACTGAAGCTAAAGCATCTAGACACTTGAAATAACAATCCTCACATACATTGGGTACAAGTGATAATTGGTAAATGGCCTCATCATATTTTTCTTGCTTTACCAATGTTTCAGCGTCTTTAATAATAAAATCACAGTTGGTACTGTAATAATGAATGATTTTTGTTTTGCCTTCATCTAAAAAAGTTACAAGGTCTTTGTTTTTAGGATTAATATTTTTTAACGCATCAATAAAGGCCTTATTTTCATTAGTCCCTACTCCTTTTAAACTTAAACTGGTCGTCGAAAAAATTGTATTACTTAAAGCATCGCCAATAAATAGAGTGACCTCTAGATTTTGTGAAATCATCTGAGGAGGCCCTGCAATAATGTCTTTAGTACCCACATTTACGTCTGCTGTGATAATAAAACGTGGGTTTGCTTGACTGCCACCCATACCATTATTACTAGTTATTTGATTTAGCTTGGTTATGAGCAAGTTTTTTGTCTCTGATGGTATTGCTATTTTATCAGACAAATAGGTATTTAATACAATTCTGCCAAAGTCATCTAATTTGGCTTGTGCGTTGCTGTTGATGGCAACAATTGTTAAAATAAGTACTGTAATTATATTATTCATATTTAATTATTTTTCACCCAAAACAAGAATTGCCTCACCTAGTCCACGGGTCATAAGTTTAACTTCAAAATTAAAAGGTGACGCTTTGAAATATTTTTGTAAGCCTTTTGTAAATTGCCGGGCATCTAACGCATTGTTATTGGCATCATACAATGGCATCCTTACTTGATCACAACGTATTACGTTTTCAGTTGCATCAGCCATACTGAATTTGCCGTTTACAGTGTTTTTTTGGAGCCATTCATTTACATAATCTGTAATTTCTTTACCATTAATTTCTGTTTCCATGTTTTTATCCCAACTGGTCCATTTTTTCACTGTCAACAGAATTTCTCTGCCATTAGTAAACATATCATCAAAATGTGACTGCAGTTGAAGTACAAAAGGGTCAATATTAGCTAAAATTGCATTTTGTAGTAGCACAGGTACAATATCCGTATTATTTGGCGCACCATTTCCTGTAGAAGATGCAATACGCTTGCTTGTATACGCATCAAATGCTTCAAGAATGAAAGAAACAGATTTTCCTTGATCCGTTTTATTGACCTTCCACCAAATTTGGATAATAATATCTGCTTTAGATTTATTCTTCAATTTATCTAAGGGGCTTTCTGAAATAGAAGAACCACTTGCAGTGCTGGTTGTCATATTGTCTTCAGCATTTCGTGTTTCAATGGCTTTTAATTCCTGTTCGGCATCTTTTAAAGGAAAGCTCCTGTCAATCATTAATGAACCAATTTTAGAAATCACCTGTCCCAATTCAGTGTCTTCCTGAAATGCCTGCTTGTAATTAGGTACTTTTTGCTTACTGCCTTGATTGTCAAACTCTGTCATAAAGTAACGTTGCTCGCACCAGTTGTCACTAGGCAAAATCATAAGCGTAGGTTTTTTTGCTTGACCGAAGAGTGTATTCGACGTAGTAAAAAGACCAATAGTACAAATTAATAGTGCTATTTTTTTCATTTTAAAAACCATTGTTTAGTGATTTGATTATTTTTTGTTCTTCCAAGTATTTGCGTAATTGATTTTTGGATATAGACACTTGATATACTTTCCATTTTTTTTGTCCTATGCTCCCCGGCATTGTCGTAAGTATTGCAGAGCTTCTTGTAAACATCGACCATTTTCCTTTTTTAGCAAAAAAGCTCTTCTCTATATTTCTGAATTGTTCTTTATTATCACTATTATTTAAAACAGGCGGCTGTGTAGAACACCCATTGCTGCCAGATATGCCAGAATACAATACGGCATGAATAGCATCTTTGCGAGCTTGCTCAGGTTTGTATTTGGCTCCCTTTCGTGTGTCCCATATTTTAATAGCAACATAGCCGTCAGTTTCAAGGCTTACACATTCAGTTTGGTAATTTCTGTTCTTGGCTGAGAACGATAGCAGCATTATGCTGAAAGTCACTATCAGTATTGTGCGCCAAATATTTAATTTGTGATTGCCATTTACATACATTTTTTAGAGGATTTAATTTGATGATATTTCTTGTAAATGTATAAAAGAATTATAATGTATTTGCATAAAGGAAGCAACATTCTTAATGCAGTAAAGTTATTTAATCACATTGCTTGTGGGCTTTATGTCATATTTGGTATAATGTTAGCAAAAGAGTCTTGTCTATTGTGACTCAGGCTGTTCGGGATGTTAAGCGCAAGCTGTTTGACATGTTAGGCTCTGCGCATGTCGAACGGATGATAATCAAGGTTCTGTGAACCTTATCCTAGATGTTTCGTTTTGTCTTATCCTAAAATAGGTTTACGCGATTTTTCACCAACATTTTTTTTACTTCTTGTTGGTTCGGAGAACCAATGCAATGTGTTGTTCGGCATATCGCTAAATGAACATATCGAACAACGTGTTTAGATTATTGTCACGGGTTGCAAACCCGCGCCAGCAAACATATTTAGAGTACACTAGGACTATCGGCGTGGAGATGGTTTATATTGTAGGCAAAGCCTGGGAAGAACATACTGCTTGCGAAGGCAAAGCCTTCGAAGAGTGAGAGAAATAGATTATTGTCACGGGTTGCAAACCCGCGCCAGCAAACATATTTAGAGTACACTAGGACTATCGGCGTGGAGAGGGTTTATATTGCAGGCAAAGCCTGCGAAGAACATACCGCTTGCGAAGGCAAAGCCTTCGAAGAGATGGTGTACTGAGGACACAGAAACACCTGTATGAATGCGCTTGTGTTTTCTGTTCTGTGTACAGCGTATAAATACGGGTTTTGATTGCTTTAAATCCTTTGCTGGATTGTATTCCAGCCGAAATGTGATGTTCATGTTACACTAGGTGTTGCATAAATTCATGTTGGTGTAACATTGATGTAACAATAGCCTAAAAGACATTTTTTTCTGTGATATGGAATCAGCTGTAACCTATGTAAAATGGGCTTACACAAAAAAAACTCCTTGGGAGGAGCTTTCAGTGCTGTTTAATGTGACCACGGAAGGATTCGAACCCTCAACCCTCAGAGCCGAAATCTGATATTCTATCCAATTGAACTACGTAGCCGAAGGCGACAAATTTACACGATGCGAGCAGTAAAAAAAAGATTTATTATGTATTTTTCAATCATAAGACTAACAAGCTGATATCAATAACAAGGCGTAATTCAAAACGCAGTGAAATGAAGGACATCTGTCTTCTTCATGACGCATTAATTCACATAAAGAAGGTACACGTTCAGTCGATTTTACAATAGAAGAGCAGATGAATTGAGTGACTCGTTCTACACCTTAGTGGGATTCAAAACAGACATACACTCTCCTATTCATTGCTCAACTAGTTGAATGAAAACTAGAAAGGACTAAACCTAGCATTCGTATTCGGAGCTAAGTCCCTATCTTTATCCCATGAATACAAAAACAATATTGATTGCAGAAAGCGGATCAACTAAAACAGATTGGTGCATCCTTTCAAACGGTAAGAAAAAAACGTTTCAAACGCAAGGCATCAATCCTTTTTTCCTGCAAGAAAGCGAAATCGTGTCTATCTTTCAACAAGAGATTAAAGCTAGCATTCTTAAAACACCATTGGATGAAATTCATTTTTATGGCGCCGGTATCAATAGTGAAGACAAAAAGAAGGTCATTGAAAAAAGCCTAAAGGCCTATTTTAAAATTAAAAAAGTATATACTTATAGTGATATGATTGCCGCTGCGCGAGCTTCTTGTCAACATGAAAAAGGAATAGCCTGTATTCTGGGCACAGGCAGTAATTCATGTTATTACAATGGCAAATCAATTACCTATAAAACCAAGGCGCTAGGTTACATATTAGGTGATGAGGGCGGTGGAACTCAACTAGGCAAAAAAGTATTACAGTATCATCTTCACGGCATTTTTGACAAGGAATTACAAGATGCGTTTGCAGCGCAATTCGATACGACAACAGAAACGATGCTTGAGCATATTTATAGCAAACCATTTGCGAATCGTTATATCGCTCAATTTGCCGCATTCATTTTCGCGCATCGCGGACATTATATGATTGAAAATATTGCAGAAGACTGTATCAATGATTTCTTTATCAATCATTTATTACAATATCCTCAAGTTTGGAAAACCCCTGTTCATTTCTCAGGATCGGTTGCGTATTACCTGCGCGATATGATTAAACTGCATTGTGAACAATATGAAATTACCTGCGGGTCAATCACACAAAAACCAATGAAGGGATTAATCGATTATCACCTACATAAATAAACGGGCCTAAACCCGTTTACATTTTTATTGGTGATTATATTTCCTGTTCTCTTTATAATAGAACTCAATTTTTTCCTTGTTATAAATCCTGTATTTGAGCGTAAGATACACGCCATAGCCAATATTATTGGTCGCACCGTGGGTCACTAAGTCATTGGTTGGACCGTGATATTTCACCTTCGAATTGAAAAGTTTAAAATTGGCTGATGTCGATGGTTGTGTATCGTAATTTACATTAATCTTCTGTGTATTATCAACAGGACTTAATCCATAATCAAGTCGACCATAAAAACCGAAGACCCAATTTTTCGAAAGTAGAAAATTCAGGCCGAGTGAACCAAACACATTCAAATCTGTTTTGTTATATAAGGCTGAGGTCAAGGTGCCTTTTATTTCAGATGTGTCATACACAGAAACATCATTGTTTTTAATATCTAAGATATAGCGATCATTGTTATAGCGAATGATTTCATAGCGCTCTTGATAATTGGCAAGAAAGCCGATATTAGCGCCATAAGAGATAGCAAGTGATACTTGGCGACGAGGATTTGTGCCCATATGCAAGGCAATACCCGACCTAAGATATGTCAGGCGTGTATACGCGTAATAGCTAGTGCTGTCGACATAATACCCGCGGTAATTTTGGCCTGCACCATTACGAGAAAATTGGACGCTGAACCCCATTGGAAGTGCATGGAATAACGTAAAATGATAGCCCGCCTCTACACCTATTGTGGGTTTAATAGTAGGTAGATAATCGCCAAATGCTGCATCATCAGCATTGAATAAACTAGTCTTACTGACGCCTTGAAATATTCCTATTCTTCCTTCGTTCTGAGCCGATAATTGAAAACAAATTACCGATAAAAATATAATTACGAGTGCTTTTTTCATTTTTTAGTCTGTTCTGTTTAGTAGGATAAATATTTTCGGATAGATAAAAATACTCCTGCTGAAAAATTCTTAGTCGGCGGTCTGTTTGGTACATACCCGTTAATAATATCTGTTGCGTTAGGCACTATGTACTTTGAATACTTTCCTTGCCATTGAGAGTAATTCAATTCTTTGGTCTTATCAGAATCATAGGTAATCTTTAATTTCTTTGTTCGTTCAACATCTGAAATTCCAATATCAGCGCGCATTTGAAGCGCCAACACAGTTCGTCTCCAGAGTCTGATTTCAGCACCAAAACCTGCAACAAATCCGATATCAATTGGATTATAAATGCCTGCATTTAATGTTGCTTCTCCAATTGTTTTTTGTTTGACTGAAAATCCTGAAATAGTAATATCATCAACGATTTCACCATTTGAATTTTTAAACGTAGCCTCATCCTTGTATGAACTTAAGACAGCGATGTAGGGGCCAAACATAGCTGAGAATCGTGTTCGTCTATCTGGATAATAACGATTATACGATTTGAAATGAAACAGCAACGGCACTTTAAGATACGTCATATCCGATTTAGCGGTCATCGTCAATTGATTAATAGAATCTTTCCCTGTATAAGCTGCGCCACCTTTCCAGTATAACATTTGTCCACCAAAACCAATCGTCTTTTGAAACCAATAGATGCCTTCGAGCCCTGCCGCATAGGTGAAATTCATCATTTGTGGATCCAAACGCTGATCTGCGCTCAAATCATCCCTATTATTCATCATCGAAGTGAAACCACCACCGACCAATCCCCATTGCATCCCTAATACGGGCACATCATTACGCCCTGTAGGTGTATAATCGTATTGTGCATTGGCTAGAAAGCTGATCAGCACCAAGACTAAACTGAGTAATTGCTTTTTCATTGACATTTTTATTTCTTGCTTACAAATATATAAAATTTGGTTACAATTCATACTATTCCTGAAGAACTTCGTAAATACCCGGAAACAAATATTTTTTCCCGCTTGAAATTTCAATACATTCATAGCGAGTCCTTCTCTTGCTGATTATGTTGAAAATTCTGTCATCACTTGTTCGAAACGAATTACCAATCCCGATAGATTCTACCAAGGAAAGATGCTGCTTATGAAGATCATATTTCTGCAACACTCTAAATAAAGCCGGATCGCTACAAGTGCTTGCAGACAGGCTTTTTATGGATGTTTTAATCGCATGATGAATGTCTTCCGGAAAAATATCTTTATCCATAAAGCGCTTCAATAACATCGCGTACACCTCCTTCCATTCATTTCCATGCGGCATCACACTGCGTTTATGATTCAAGAAATTGATCAAATGGGCCACTTCGTGAATAAAGGTGATTAGAAAATGATATTTATTCAATGAAATATTCAACGAAATCGTGTGCGGCTTTCCCTGATGCGGTGGCCTATAATCGCCCAATATACTTTTCCTGTCCTTGCGAAGTATAAGATGAATCTTGTACGATTGCATAAAATAGATGACATCTTCCAATGTATTATCAGGAAGATACTCTTTCAAGGCATCTAACTCGTGCGTCTTTAATCCCATAATACTCTTTAAATAACGGCTTGTCTTACTCTGATTAATTTTTGTAGCAATGCCTTGATGTCTTTTAAAGGCAACATATTCGCGCCATCACTTAACGCCTTTGAAGGATCGGGGTGCGTTTCAATAAACAGTCCGTCGGCGCCGGCTGCGATTGCACATTTCGCAATCGTTTCTATTAATTCAGGTTTGCCTCCTGTGATACCGCTTGACTGATTCGGTTGTTGCAACGCATGGGTGCAATCCATCACGACAGGTTTGCCAAACTGCTTCATAATCGGAATTCCTCTAAAATCAACAATCAAATCTTGATAACCGAATGTCGTTCCACGTTCAGTTAACATGACCTTTTCATTGCCTTGTGCAATTACTTTTTGCATAGCAAATTGCATAGCTTCTGGCGAAAGAAATTGACCTTTCTTGATATTCACCACTTTCCCAGTCTTCGCAGCCGCAACCAATAATGACGTCTGTCGGCAAAGGAAGGCGGGTATCTGCAATACATCAACAAATTCTGCAGCAAGTAAGGCGTCCTCTTCGGTATGAATATCAGTCACGATGGGAATATTGAATGTTTTTTTTACGTCTGATAACAAACGTAATGCCTCGTCGTTACCGATACCTGTAAAGGAATTAACACTGCTTCGATTCGCTTTTGTATATGATGATTTAAAGACTAGCGGAATTTTCAGTTCATCACAAACAGCCACTAATGTTTCTGCCGTTTCGAACAGCACATCTCGATTTTCCACGACACATGGGCCCGCCAATAGAAAGAAGTTCGTGGATGAATACTTATAACCAAACAAATCTTTTAAAAATTCCATGCCGCAATTTAAGACATATTTGTATTTTCACCTGATTAAAACAATCACTTTGCTCAAAATAGGTATTACAGGCGGTATTGGAAGCGGCAAGTCAACCGTCTGCGCTATTTTTCAAATACTCGGTATTCCGGTCTTCAACGCCGACATCGAAGCACGAAAATTATATGATGAGCCTCAGGTGAAAGAAGCCATCATTCTAGCGTTCGGAGACATTATGTATCCTCAAGGTGTATTCGACAAAAAAGCAATGGCTGACCTTGTCTTTCAATCAACCGATAAATTAAAGCAACTCAATGAACTTTTACATCCATTGGTTCAAATTCAATTCGATACATGGTTGCAGCAGCAAGTAAGTCCATATGCAATCAAGGAGGCGGCCTTGCTGATAGAAGCAGGTTCGTATCAACAACTAGATGCGTTGATGTTAGTTACTTGCCCAATGAATAAACGCATTGAGCGCGTGATGAAACGTGATCGTGTGACTGAAGACGAGGTGCTAGCAAGAATCAACAAGCAATTATCAGAAGAGGATAAACGTGTGCTCTGCCAATATGAAATTATCAATGACGATAGGCAGTTGTTGATTCCACAGGTGCTTCAATTGCATCATCAATTGATGCGAGTTGCAGGGCAGGAATAGTATGAAAGCAAGTTGACTAAAAGGAAATATTACATCAGTCAAAATCATTAAATTAGATAATGTGGGATAATAATGGTAACATTGCACCTCAACTATTAAATTTAAAAAAATTATGCAAAGCGGAACAGTAAAGTTTTACAATGAAGCAAAAGGTTTTGGTTTTATTATCACAGACGGTTCTTTAGAAGAAGTGTTTGTTCACATGAGCGGCGTTATCGATGCCATCAGAGAAGGAGATAAAGTAACATTCAACACAACCGCAGGTAAGAAAGGCACGAATGCCGTGGATGTCAAATTAGCAGACTAAGATTTCGATTTAATTTAACGAAATATTTTTTAAAGTGGTTTGTGCAAACAAACCACTTTTTTTGTTTTCATTTTTTCGGCTAAGACAAACTTGTCCTCACCAGGCAATACGCTTCCCATTGGCTTTTTGAACTGAACCGATAAAATGTCAGAAGTAAAGTAGTAATTTAGTAGGCAGAATATGCAGCTGCAATTTCTAGTTAATAAAAGCAATTTCCAACTGAATCTAAAAAACGTAGTATGTTACACATCCACCAACAACAAAAGGCCACATTTTTCGTCAGCATTACGCTGCTGTGCTTGATTATCACATCTTCAATCAGATTAAACGCACAACTCACCGAAAAAAATTACAAGATTTTTGATGTAAGCGCCAATAAAGAGGTTACTCTTCAGGATATTGCTGATGATATGGAAACGCATGATGTATTATTCTTTGGAGAAGAACACAATGATTCTGTCACTCATTTTCTTGAGTTTAAAATGCTAGAGATACTGTATCAGAATTACCATGATAAGGTAAGCTTATCGATGGAAATGTTTGAACGCGATGTGCAACCTATCATGAATGAATATCTCACAGGGACTATTCGTGAAAAAAATTTCATCAGGGATGCTCGAGCTTGGAAGAACTACAGGGATTATAAGCCGATGGTTGAATTCGCAAAAAAGAATCAATTGGATGTCATATGCGCGAATGCAGCAGGAAGATATACAAATTTAGTTGGCCGAAAAGGACAAGAAGCGCTGATGATGTTGCCATATGAATCAAGCAAAAATTTTGCGCCTGTGCCTTTCGATACTGCATCAGGTGCTTATTACGATAAACTGACAGCTCTTACGTCGCACGAAGTAGTGAATACAAAAGACACATCGACGAATAAAGTTGCAATGCCGCCTTCTATGGAAGGTTTTAATATGATTCTCTCACAGTCACTTTGGGATGCAACCATGGCCTTCTCAATTGCACACTATCTGAAAGAAAATAGAAAGTCAAAAGTGTTGCAAATCAATGGTCGATTCCACAGCGATGAGGGTTTTGCTGTCGTAACGCAACTCAAAAAATACCGACCTAAAACTAGCATGCTGATTATCTCATCAACCACTGACGATTCATTTCCCAACATTGATTGGAGTCAATATAAAGACCAAGGCGATTATATCATCATAACGGATCCTTCAGTTCCAAGATCTTATGCGGATTAGAATGAATAAACGTACTAGGATCACGAGTGAAATTGTCAGACTGACCTTTCTTGGAAAATTCACTTCATTATAAATTACAGCGTTATCAAACACCAGTAACTATCAAGAATGTAAGATGTCATTTTTGAGAGGAATTCGCTGTGACAGTACGAATGAGAAATCTAATTTAACGCTGCGGTACGGACAAAAAAAATCCGGCAAAGAAACCGGAGAACATACGTAAAGAGAGCCTTTGGAGGGAATTGAACCCTCGATCTCCTCCTTACCAAGGAGGTGCTCTACCACTGAGCCACAAAGGCATTAATTGAAGAACTTCGGTTAAATAAAAAACCGATTGTGACTTGTCTGCAGGACAAAAAACAATCGGCAGATTTTCTGAGCGGAAGAACAGAATCGAACTGTCGGCATCAGCTTGGAAGGCTGAGGTATTACCACTATACGACTTCCGCAAACAATATGTGGGCAGTGATGGATTCGAACCACCGTAAGCTTACGCTAGCAG
>CAIRSV010000009.1 GCA_903881265.1 uncultured Bacteroidota bacterium | reverse complement strand
TGTTTGCCGCTTAGTGAACATATCGAACAGCATTTTTAAAATAATGATGGAATAGATTATTGTCACGGGTTGCAAACCCTCGCCAGCAAACATACGTAGAGTACACTAGGACTAGTGGGGTGGTTTATATTATAGGCAAAGCCTACGAAGAACATAACGCTTGCGAAGGCAAAGCCTTCGAAGAGTGAGTTAGCACAGGTTTTTGTTGTTTTAAATTCTTGCTGGGATTGTGTTCTAGACTAAAAGTAATCTTCATGTTACAGTAGATTTTTGTATCATTCATTTTACTGTATCATTCCTGTAACAATCATCTAAAAAAAGGGGAGGGCTGTTGCGTACAATGCTTGATTTTAGGGCATAAAAAAAGGCTTACATTGCTGTAAACCTTGTTTTGGGGATAGTGATGGGTCTCGAACCCACGACCCTCAGAACCACAAACTGATGCTCTAACCAACTGAGCTACACCATCCATACGAATCGAGTGCAAATATAAAATTAAAAAAGGAATTGCAAAATGTAAATTGACTATTCTTGAAAATACACGACCATGCGATTCTGTCATGCAATGATAGTAAGTCTTTCAGAGGAAAAATAGATCTCGCCTTGTGAGAAACAAACAAGTTGCTATTGTACGTATATATTGTTCTTTACATGGATAGTAGCACGCAAACACCACAACTAGAGCGTGTATAGATCCACTAAAATTGTGTCGGAGCTAATCGTTCAAACTGTCTACGGCTTAATACCCCAATGCGTGAAGAGCATCGCCTGCTGTTCTTGATTTACTTTTCGTTGATCATAATGTCCGCTGCTGCTCTTTTGCCGATAGGCTTCATACAAACTGACCGCGCAAGCGACAGAAATATTCAGTGATTGAATAATGCCCGATTGCGGTATCACAAAATTACCATCACAATAGGCGAGTGTTTCTTTCGAAAGGCCGTTTCGCTCATTGCCAAACACCAACGCCACCGATTGTGTCAGATCGAGTGCGTATAAATCTTTTGAATGTTCATCTAAATAGGTTGAATAAATTGTGCCGTATTGTTTTTTTACGTGATCAAAACAGCTGTTCACATCGGTATACTGATGCACTATCATCCACTTATTGGCACTCGAACTTTTTCTGTCATCAAAATGCTTATAGGTATTGATCGTGGTATTGAGTACAAAAATTTCCATAATGCCAACCGCATCGCACGTGCGCAATACAGCCGCAATATTATGAGGGTCATTCACATTCTCTAAGACAACCGTCAAATCGTTTTGACGACGATTAAGTACGTGCTCAATTCTTGACTGACGTTCGTCGGTGAGCGGAGTGCCTAAGTGGTTCTGCAATTTCATTGGACAAAGATGCTTTTTTACGTTCGCGCAAATGTCGAAAACTTTTTACAGACTCTATCTTCTTTGCCAACTTTTTATCGTCGATGTCGTCACTGGATTTAAAGAGCTTGGTTTCAACTGTACTTATGCTATCATCTGATGTGATGCATGTGCCGCTTCGTTTGAAGAGTAGTTGATACATCGTAATTCACCACAATCGAATCAACAGCAACATTGCGGCGAACGAAAATTAATTTTGTGAATCTAAAAAAGCGGTGTAAACTTGCATCAGAAAGCTATTCAGATAAGTAAGCACAAGTCAGTATTATCACGGGATTCTTTCTATTTCAACAAACTTATCCTCTCTTTATTTTAAACATTGTTCGTTACTAACGAAATATCCCTTACGTATGAATTTTGACATTCTTCAATTGAACGATATGATCGTTCCTGAGTTGCTTGATATTGCAAAAAAATTAGACATTAAAGACGCAGCAGGCACAGATAAACAAGCGCTTATTTATAAAATTCTTGATGCACAGGCGGTGCTTCCTTCGGTAAAAATGAAGAAAGGTCCTGCACCTAAACCCGCGAAAGAAGAGGCTGCCGACAAACCAACAAAAGCCAAGAAAGCACCGGCTAAAAAGGCCGACGCCAAAGTGTCTGCGCCTGCAGAAGCCATCATCGAAAAGCCTGCAGTAGAAGCAAAAAGTACCGACGCAAAAACGGTAAAAGAACCTGTGTCGGAGAAGGCTGCCAAACCTAAAAAAGGAGCTCCTAAGAAGGACATCGTAAAAACAGATGTAGACGTTGCCGCACCGAAGGCACCTGTTGCCAAAGAGAAGCCAACGGTCGATCCAAAGAAGGTCAGTAATGTGGAGGCTATCATAGCCCGCATGAATGAAAAGCATTTGGCCGAATTAGCAGCGAAGGAAGCAAAAGCCTTATTGCTGAAAGCTGAAGAGCCTGCGGTCATAGCCAGTGAAGACGCCACTCCTGTTGATGCGAAACCAAAGCCAGCGCCTCAGAAGCAAGGGCCTAAGCCTCCTCATCAGCGTCCGCAACAACCGACACAAGAGAAGGATGCACCTAAGACAACATTCTTTCCACCAGAAAAAAATAATAACCCACGACAACGTGATCAGTCTGCCGAAACGCAAGGCGCTGATCAGTCGGCAAGCTTGAATGAGGCTGATTTTAAATTTAAAAAGACACCGAAATTCAATCTTGAATATGACGGACAAGTTGATTCAGAAGGCGTATTAGAAATGATGCCTGACGGATATGGTTTCCTTCGTTCGAGTGATTATAATTATTTAAGTTCACCTGATGATGTGTATGTATCGCATTCACAAGTCAAGGTCTTCGGATTGAAAACAGGGGATACCGTTATCGGTAGTGTGCGACCACCGAAAGAAGGTGAAAAATATTTTGCCCTTACCAAAGTCACTTCGATCAATGGTAAGTCGCCCGACGAAATCCGCGATCGTGTACCATTCGATTATTTAACACCCTTGTTTCCGTTTGAGAAATTAAATCTTTGTACTACAGCAAATAATTTCAGTACGCGAATCATGGATTTGTTTTCACCTATCGGAAAAGGACAACGTGGTTTGATTGTGGCGCAGCCTAAGACAGGTAAAACAATGTTGCTGAAAGAAGTGGCCAATGCCATTGCCGCCAATCATCCTGAATGTTATCTGATGATTGTACTCGTGGACGAACGCCCTGAGGAAGTAACCGATATGGAACGCAGTGTGAAAGCCGAAGTCATTTCATCGACCTTTGATGAGCCTGCCGAAAAGCACGTAAAAGTATCAACGATTGCATTGCAAAAAGCGAAGCGATTGGTGGAGGTTGGTCACGATGTGGTCATACTGTTAGATAGTATCACGCGTCTTGCCCGCGCCCACAATACCACAGCGCCTTCATCAGGTAAAGTATTGAGCGGTGGTGTTGAAGCCAACGCAATGCAAAAGCCTAAACAGTTTTTTGGTGCGGCACGTAAAATTGAATTCGGTGGTTCATTGACCATACTTGCGACAGCCCTCATTGATACAGGAAGCAAGATGGATGAGGTGATCTTTGAAGAGTTTAAAGGGACAGGTAATATGGAGTTGCAACTCGATCGTCGATTGGCTAACAAGCGTATTTTCCCTGCTATTGATATTATGGCATCTTCTACACGTCGTGATGATTTATTGCACGATAAAGAAGTCATGAACAAGCTGCATATTCTTCGTAAGCATATCGGTGATATGAATCCTGAAGAAACAATGAACTTTATTTTGATGCAAATGCGCTCGACGAAAAGTAATGAGGAGTTTTTGGCTACAATGAATAAGTAGGTTGTATTAATGGGCCTTGCCTTGAATACGGGTCATTAAATCCTTGAACCCTTCTTTCATATTGGCATTCTTATCCGTAGGTTCTTCCATGCCCATCTGCCATTTGCCCTTATCGAAGTATAGTTTGTAATGGAAGATGAAGGTTTTTTCTAAATCATCTTGCGTCATATTCGTGCGGCCAAATTTTACGCAATAGACATTTAGGGTGTCTCCATCTTGCTGACAAATTGAATATCCACGACTAAACCATTTCAGTAATTTGACATCACTCGTATCTGGATGTGCATCCAGCAAGGCCGTGTTGCGCGGGAAGGTCAGCCAATGCATCGGTTTGTCCTTCTTCATCAAGGTGAATTCCCCTACGCTCAAGGTACTATCGGTTGATGCCATACCATACCATAAGATATTGTTGAGGATAGTCGGTGCCGTGAAATAAGAGGTGTATTGAATATGTTGTTGTTCTAATGATTTCTTGACGATGTGATTGGCAACAGCCTTATTGACCATTGTAAACCCAAGGTAGCAGAAACAATACACGAGGGATGTTCGTATCAAAATTCTTCGTGGCTTGCTATCATTTTTATACAACAATCCTGCAATGACCATCATCAGCATCGGTGCAGTGAATAATAAATCGACAATCGATAGATTATCCCACGAAAAGGCATAATTAGTCAATGGCAACAATAATCTTGTACCATACACTGTGCAGGTATCGAGCAATGAGTGTCCCCAAAGACACACAATGAATAATATAAACCACTGACGCCATGCTACCTGTTTCTTGAATAAACGATAAAACAGATAGGCCAAAGGAATGGCATACAAAAATTCCCAGATTAATGAGTGTGTATGACCACGATGACAACACACATACATTCGGGGATCATTCAGACCAGTATAAAATAAATCAAAGTCGGGAATGGTTTTTGCCAATGCCCCGATAAGGGCCGCTTTGCGACCTATTTTTTTTCCTAGAAGGGCTTCGCCAATGGCGGCACCTAACACAATATGGGTAACTGAATCCAAGCGTATGTGATTTATAAATTGAACGAATGCAAACTTACAGAAAACCAAGGTAATTGAGTGCGCTGTTCTGCTTGAACAATGATAGATAGACGAAAGAAAATTCACTTTATCTCGACCTGCTTTTCCTCCGATATCATTCCTTCGCTTAAGTTACCTGATATCATCAGGGTTCTAGTTGTTATGACATTCATTAAAAACAAAATGCCTCAATGAGAGGCACTTCGTTGTATGTAAGAAATTGTATGATTAATACTTAATCAATTTTATTTTTTTCGTAGCGCTACCGTCATTCAATTCAAGCATATACATACCGCCAGCCATACCGCTGATGTTTAAGGCTGCTTTTGTTTTACCTGCTGAAATGGATAATCTATTTTGACGAATTCGTTGTCCGGCAATGTTGTAGATGGTATATCGAATTTCTTTGCTTTCGCTGGCATTAAACTCAAGCGTATAGTTCCCATCAGAAGGATTTGGATAGACTGTTAGCAATTCATCATTTAAGTTTGATGTACCTAAAGGCCAAGCATTCTTCAGCATCAGGTTGATATTATCGATAAACAAATTATTCCCTTGCATATTAGTCGCTCTGAAACGTACGAAAATTTTCTTGCCGATATAGCTTGTTAAATCTAAGCGGTCGTTGCGCCATTGCGTCGTTAGGGTAGGGGAAAAAATAGTGTTCATCATGCCAGCTGTTGCTAATGGAATGCCACCTTTATAATACGTGGTTGGTGTGAAGTTGACAGCGCAATCATCTGATACTAAAAGTTGTAATGAATCTGAACCACTTGCTCTGAAGGCATTTGATATATCGAAGGTCATCAACACCGTATCCGCAATAACACCTGTTAAATCGTATTGAGCTGTTTCAAGATCATCGATCTGTTTGGTGTTATTATAGTTAAAGAAGTCCATATAGGCCGTATGCGTATTGAATCCGGTAGGATCAACAAGGCAAAGTGTTTTTTGCCATTTAATGCTCGTATCGGCATCGATTACTCTCCATCCTGTCGGCGGGAATATTGGTCCTTCAAAGTCTTCAACGGTTGGTGCATTCAATACGGTTGGTATCGATACAGTTGCTGTTGCTTCTGATGTATCATTGATCACCACGATATCAGTATAAACGCTAGTCCATGTAGTAACGGTATACGCACCTGGAAGAGACATATTTACTGGCGTAGCGAATGTAAAGATAGCAGTATCACCTACAGGTATTGGTCCTGGAACGAATTCGGCAACCACCGGATTGGCATTGACTTGATAGTAAATTGGGAGGTTTACAATCGGTCGTAATCCAAGATTAATCAGTTTTACTTTAACGGGCATTGGTGCGGTTGTTGCGCACGTGTATCCGTCTTTAAATGGAAGAATGGTTTGGTAGTTATATGCGTTGTCGGCACAATTGACTTCACCTGGATTTTTCTGATAGGCAATAGTACGTAATCCATTAGCGCCATTCAAACTATTGACAGCACTTACGGCGTAGTAAAAAGTATCTGTTGTATTTACACCGGCAGATATCACGAATGAATTTGTGGTACTCGTGCCGATTTGTGTCATATATTTTGGTCCCATACTATAGATAATATAGCTTGTTGCAAAAGGGATTGCATCCCATTTTAAATGAAAGATGGTTCCGCAGGCAGTATCCACTGTCAGATTTTTAGGCACATCAAACACAGTAAAGAGTGTATCGCTTTCATCAGAAATAGCTCCTCGTGTGATACGCATTTTCATCTGGCCTGTATTCAGTGTGTTTGGCGGTGTCCAATCGTAATAACGCTGACTGCCTGGTATGTTAGCAGCCAATGTATTCCAAGTGGTACCTGCATTTGCTGAATATTCAAGTTTGAATGTACCGCCGTTATTTCCGTAGGCATCCCAACGAATT
>CAIRSV010000008.1 GCA_903881265.1 uncultured Bacteroidota bacterium | reverse complement strand
GCCGAACGCCATGTAAAGGGCGCCGCTGCCGGATTAGTGCCGCCAAACACATAGTTACTATTATAGATGGGACCATTTAAGTTTATTTGATTTGATATTTGAGGAACCGTTGGTGTGGCACCATTGGTTGCTGTTTCAGGATCAACTGTTTGCATACCGACCACAGTGACAATTTTGTTTGTCTGTGCACCGGCAGGGCTATAATTATAACCGAAATAAGTTGCTGAACTAATAGCCGCACCTGGTGCCAAGGTTGTTATATCAAATTTTGCCCACGCAAACGAACCGGCTGCTGCCATACGAAGAAAGCCAGCAGATTTACCTGATGTGGCACTAGTCAAACGACCAGTTGCCATAGAGGAAGTAGGTGAAGCAGATACTGGTGGATAAAAATTGGTAGTAGGATCGAGTCGTACAGGAAACTGTCGATTGCTTGCTTTAAGCCAATTCAACGAAAATTTGGTATACAAAGTCAGTACATTACCATTGCGAGTCATACTGATTTCTCCTTCATTCATAAAATCGTCGTCGCTAGTATACGCCTTGTCAGGGCTTTGTGTTTCAAATGCCGTAGGTTTTAAAAAGTTGGCCACCCAAGTATTTCCAGAAAACAGATTAATATAACCCGCGTTTTCACGTACCGTCCAATTTGCAGGAATCGTTACTTTTTCTTTAATCACCAAAAACTTCGCATTCGTTGGTAAGTTGCTCAAGGCCTGATTGCTTTGAAGTTCTACATCCAATTTACGACCATCAACCTGTTGCGCGTAACGAACAATGGTATTTGGAAATAAATTCGAATACGATATCATATTGTCGCTCACAGCAACTTGTGGTGTATTTGTCTGATAGGTATACACCGTATTTCCATTCTGATCAATTGCATATAAACCTTCAATCTGCTCAGACATATCACCGTCTTTTACCGATGTATAAAGTTTGCCACTCATAGGACTTTGAGGATACCATGTTTTAAAACTGTTATCGCCATTAAAGTATGGATGACTGCTATGCGCACCACTCGTATTGGTTTGGATACCCAAATTAATCTCTTCCCAAGTATTGCCTGTCTGATAATGCATCGATCCCGGAGATGAATACATCTTCATTGAACCATCATTCAATTCGAAATGCTTGGTATAACGGCTTCGCTTTTCAGTGACTTCCTTTTTGTAACCACTCTTTTCGATATCGCTCCACAAAAAAGCATGACCAGAAACAGACTCAGTTTTTCGGACCTGAGCGTGCGATAGGCTACCTGCAAAAAGCAGACTCACTGCGAAAAGCAGCGATAATGTTGACATTGAAATGTAGTTCTTGATCATAATGTAAAATTTTAACCGTTATCAAAAGGTATGTGGATATTGCTTCGTAATGCCATTTAGGGCTAAGCAAAACACCACACGCCCCTTTGGGCAGTGTTTAATGAAGCCTAAAATTAGCATTATCTTAATGTATTTTCCAAGAAAATTTCCGAAAGATTGTTTTTCAAATCAAAAATCAAGCATCAAGCTCAATGAGGATCTTTCTCTTGAGGATAAAATTGGGCGCAAGTACCTCAGCATGCAAGCCGTTCAATGTGAAGCGATTGGATTTTTGTAAAAGGCTTGTTGACAGCGCATGTAGTAACGCACTTGATTTGTTCAATAGTAAATTATAAGTTATACGTTTGTTTCAGATTTATTACATCATATAAAAACAAGCCGCATCGGAAAAGCACTTATACCGAGACCAAACCACCTTGCAACGCCATCACAAGCGCCGTTCGGCCTATGGCAACAACAAGAAACCATCACCAATTTTCAATCCATCCCATTCTGACAATACAATTATGATATACTATTTTTTAAAAACCATCCTACTGCTTGCTACTTTTTATATGCTGTTTACTTTGCTGCTAAAACAGCACACAGCATACCGTTGGAACCGGATGTATCTGTTGATCACGTCGGTGGCAGCCATCTGTATACCGATGATAAGCACCTCGTTCGGGCAAACAATCAATAACAATCCCTTGTTAAAACACACGATAGATACGCTTACTGTTTACGTGAATGCGCTTCAGCAACATGAACTTCACTACGCCAAAGTCATTTTTCTCGTGGTGCTAGCCGGCATCCTGTGGGGGCTCACTCGGATTGCCGTTGGCTTGTATATCCTCTATAAGCTTAAAGAAAACGCCGCATCAGAACAAATCGGAGAAACGACAGTCTATTTTCATTCGCAGATCGACACACCGTTTTCGTTTTTCAGTTTTATTTATCTGCCCGAGAGCTTCCGTCATAAGGAGGCATTACCTATTGTGTTGAAACACGAAGAAGCACATATTGCCCTGCATCACAGTTATGATAAATTTTATTTTTCCCTATTACAAGCTTTTTTCTGGTTCAACCCCTTTGTGTATCGGTATCATAAAGCGATCGAACTGCAACATCAGTTTGAGGCTGATGCCTATTCGGTTCAGCAGATTGAAACCGATCAATATGTTCATAATTTTCTGGAGGCCATCGCCTATAGCCAAGCTCCTACGCTGTTGGTTCATTCATTTTTTCATCATTCCTTAACTACGAGAATGACAATGTTGTGCAAAAAATCAAACCGTCTCATGATGCGAAAAACATTACTCGTATGCGGCATCGTGTTAGTGTTATCGCTGACACTCGTGCTATCCCGTGGTACGTGTCTTCACGCACCACAATTTGCCTTATCCTAAAATAGGGTTACTCCATTTGCTATTTTTCATCAACATTTTTTTTACTTCTTGCTGTTGGTTCGGAGAAACAATGTTTGCCGCTGCGCTAACATATCAAACAGCGTGGAGATGGTTTGTATTACAGGCAAAGCCTGCGAAGAACATACCGCTTGCGAAGGCAAAGCCTTCGAAGAGTGGGGCTCATAAAAAAGCTGAACCTATTCAGGTTCGATTGGTCATTTCATTCACAGGGTTTGTAGCTTCTGTGCAAAGCAGCCCGACTTTAGATCAAGCCATTCAATACAATGTTTAAGGGAATGCCGTCTTGGAAAGCTGGATTAAAAAACGGGAAGCCGGTACTTGTCATCACGCTCGTGGATATGAACTACTAGACTATTGAAACTTATAGCACTAAACCCTTTCCATACACAACTCTATCAGCAGGCCGTTGGTACTTTTCGGATGAAGGAAACAAACCCATTTATTATCGGCACCCGCTTTAGGTGCTGTATTCAATACAATAAAACCTTCGGCTTGCAGTCGTGCCATTTCGGTATGAATATCGTCAACCGCATAAGCGATATGATGCATTCCTTCGCCTTTCTTTTCGATGAACTTAGCGATCACACCATCATCGGTGAGTGATTCAAGCAATTCCATTTTACTTTCCCCCAGTCTGAAAAAAGCGGTCTTCACGTTTTCGCTTTCAACGGTTTCTACCTTATAACAAGGCGTGTTCCATAATTTTTCAAATAAGGGAATACTGATTTCAAGTGATTTGACTGCTATACCGATATGTTCTATGGTCATACTAAGAAATTGAAAACTCGTTGTGACGATGTTTCTTGTGAAAAACAAAGATAAAGCCTAAAGCAATTGGTAAAAGAAAGTAACAAAAAAATAGTTTACAGAACGAAGTTTGTAGAATATATTTGCGAGTCGTCTTAGGCAAGTGCGCAAGCAATATGCATACTTCCGGACATTTAATTTTCCAACTCGTTCACACTCTAACAATAATATTATATCATGAACTTCCCGATATACTTCGACAATAATGCCACCACCCCATGCGATCAACGCGTGATAGATACTATGCTTCCTTATTTTACGCACAAATTCGGTAATGCCGCAAGTCGTAATCATTCCTTTGGATGGGTTGGTGAAGAAGCCGTTGATTATGCTCGTGAGCAAGTAGCCAAATTAATTGGTGCTGATCCGAAAGAAATCATTTTTACCTCAGGTGCTACAGAAGCCGACAATTTGGCCATCAAAGGCGTGTATGAAATGTATGCCTCCAAAGGAAATCATATCATAACAACCACCACCGAACATAAAGCCGTATTGGATACTTGCAAGCATCTTGAAAAACAAGGAGCCGAAGTGACCTATTTGGAGGTTGACGATAAAGGCATGATCAATTTAGAAGATCTTGAAAAAGCAATTACGCCTAAAACAATTTTGATTGCCATTATGTATGCCAATAATGAAATCGGAACAGTTAACCCGATGCGTGAAATTTCGGCCATTGCCAAAAAACACGGTGTGCTTGTGATGTCTGACGCTGTGCAAGCAGTAGGTAAAATACCCGTTGATGTCAATAAAGATGGTATCGATCTAATGGCGTTTACCGCGCACAAAATGTACGGACCAAAAGGTGTTGGTGCCTTATATGTACGTCGTAAAAACCCGCGTGTCAAAGTAACGGCGCAAATGGACGGCGGCGGACACGAACGTGGTATGCGAAGCGGCACGCTTAATGTACCCGGCATCGTAGGATTCGGTAAAGCGTGTGAGATTTGTATGGACGAAATGGCCAACGATACTGCCCGCATTGTTAAACTGCGTGATAAACTTGAAAACGCTTTGTTACAGGTAGAAGAAAGCTACTTGAATGGTCATCCTACCAATCGACTTCCTCACGTTGCGAACATTTCGTTTAAACATGTCGAAGGTGAAGGCTTATTGATGGGTATCAATAAATTTATCGCTCTCAGCAGCGGAAGCGCCTGTACATCTGCCTCATTAGAACCTTCGTATGTGTTGAAAGCACTCGGATTAGGCGATGACCTCGCTCATAGTTCATTGCGTTTCGGCCTCAGTCGTTTTTCTACAGAAGAAGAAGTTGATTATACCATCAAAGCCGTCACTGATACCGTGCACAAGTTACGTGAAATGAGTCCGCTTTGGGAAATGTATAAAGAAGGCATCGATTTGAATAGCATTGAATGGGCCGCTCACTAATGCTATAAGAACTACAATAGTCAAAACAGGTAATAATTTTTTATTACCTGTTTTTAGTTTTACGCAGTTGATATGGCTTCAAGTTCGTTTTCAACTTAAAAGAATACGACCGAAGTGAAATGTAGCAAGTCCAAAACTTCATGCATTGGTCTACCTTCTATTTCACATTGGTATAACACATTAAAAAGGCAAATACAAGCAAATCTTCTATCTTTGAAACTCAAATACAGTTGAACATGAAAAAAATAATGTTGTTTTTAGTAGCCTTGCTGAGTGTTGCCTTTGCAAACGCTCAATATACCAATACGAAAATGGAGGTCGGTCAAAAAGCACCTGATCTTGAATATGCAAATCCAGAAGGACAAACAATGAAGCTTTCTGAAATAAACAGCAAGCGTGTGATACTGTTAGATTTCTGGGCATCATGGTGCGGTCCTTGTCGTATGGCTAACCCAGGATTAGTAGAATTTTATAAAAAATATAGTGCCAAAAAATTCAAGAACGCTAAAAAAGGATTCAGCATCGTGAGCGTTTCCTTAGATAAAGACAAACAACCTTGGATCGATGCCATTAAAAAAGATAACCTGATTTGGCCTTACCACATCAGTGATTTAGGTGGATGGCAAAGCAAGCCTGCCGCAGATTATGGCGTTATGTTTGTTCCTCAATGTTTCTTGATCGATGCCAACGGCGTTATCATAGGAAAATACAATCGTGCTGAAGAATGTATCGGTGATTTAGAAAAAATGATGGCCGACTAAGCATGAGTGACGTCGAAACGAACAAGCTTGTTATTATCACTGCGCCATCTGGTTCAGGGAAAACAACGATTGTCAATCATTTATTAAGCGCACTGCCACAATTGGCATTCAGTGTCAGTGCTTGTACACGTAAGCCTCGAGCCGGAGAGCAAGATGGTGTCAACTATCATTTTATTTCGCTGGAAGATTTTACTCGCCGAATTGCCCATCACGAATTCGCTGAATTTGAAATGGTGTATGAAGGCAAATACTATGGCACCTTGAAATCTGAACTGGAACGCATCTGGGACAATCAACAAACACCCATGGTGGATATCGACGTGCAAGGCGCCCTTAGATTAAAAAAACATTACGGCCATCAAACACTGAGTATCTTTATTAAAGCCCCGAGTATTGAAGCGCTTGAACAACGACTTCGCACTAGAGGCTCTGAAACAGCACAAAGTTTGAACGAACGACTTGATAAAGCCACAGAAGAGTTGAGTTTTTCCGATCAGTTCGACCATATTGTGGTAAATGATCAATTAGAACAAGCCTGTCAAGAGGCAAAAACTATTATCGCAGATTTTCTGAG
>CAIRSV010000007.1 GCA_903881265.1 uncultured Bacteroidota bacterium | reverse complement strand
CAAGAGCGAAGTTAAAAGCAACGCGACTCCTTTATGATATTCAGAACAAGAAGCCTGTGCTAGCCATTAAGGCAGGTCGATTCAATCGAGATATTCCTAATCACGTTATTTATATCTCAAGCAAAGATGGCGATGATCGAACCGTACACGATATAAAAATTTATGACCATACATCGGGTCGCGGTAATGACAAGATTACGATGGCTAAAAAAGGTGTGATGTATGTAACGGCCGACAAAAAGTTTTTGATTTTTGAATTGCAAGATGGTTGGCGTTATGAAGATAAAGTACCAGTAGGTGGCAAGGATGAACATGAGCAGATTCGATTAGGATTCAAGTATTGGAAAAAGGTCTTTGATCTTTCTGAGTTTAAACTGCCCAATACCGATGAGAATTACTTCAAGAACATGCGTGAGGTGATGTCTGTCGGGCAAATTATGGTGCAGCGCGATACAAGTCTGATGACGATCCGTAAGCTCAATCAATCAACAAAAGAACTGCTCTATCCGGGTATTAGTATTTTGCGCTGGGATACAGCGAAAACAAAAAAAACATTACCAGTTGTTAAAACCTATCGAGGTCCTTATTGGCAAACTATTCCAGATTCATTTCGTTCGCGTGTACTTTCATCTGCTCAGATTGCTGCAAGAAGTGTAAAGAGTATGCTGGAAGTAAACAAGCAAAATCATAAGCTTCAGCAACTCAATTTGGTTGATGCGGAGATTGAACTCAATAAACGCTTTACGATGCCCTTTGCGTGTATCCTGTTGTTTATTATTGGCGGAGCCTTGGGCTCTATTATACGAAAAGGTGGCTTAGGTATGCCGTTTATCAGCGCTGTTATCTTCTTCATTATCTATTATTTTATGAACACAATTGGAGAAAAAATTGCAAAGGAACATATTGTGTCTGTGCCAGTGGGTATGTGGTCGCCATCCCTGATCTTATTGATGATTGCCTTCTTTCTATTATATAAGGCGAACAATGATTCTCCGTTATTTAATAGAGAACTGTATGTTCGTTTTTTTGAACGCATGGTTCTTTTTTGTCAAAAATTGACATCACCATTTTTGCGACCTGCTACCCGCACCGACAACAAAACAAGTGACGTGCATTAATGTATATTTGCCTTGTATATGACCAAAAAATCCAATTACGAGTTAACACATACCCTCAGGCAGAATGCCTATTTTTTTATTCCTTTTGCTCTTTGGGTGCTAATCGGAGGCTGTCTTTTACTTGCATGTAGCAGGTCTGAATTGTTCTTCGCTGTAAACGGGGCCTTCAATCCTTTTCTCGACAAGTTGAATACGGTTCTGAGCGCGTTTGGTCGCGGTGATGTCATCCCGTTTATTTTGCTATCACTTTTATTGATGCCGGCGTATCGTAACCTGAACTATATCCTCACGACGCTATCGTTTGGTGTTATCATTCCATTGGTTATCTATGTTGCCAAGCAATTTTTTAATACACCTCGGCCACTCAAGTATTATGGCGTGCTTCACGTGCATACGGTGCCTTGGCTGGATAATCTTTACGAGACTAGTTTTCCATCAGGGCATACCTTAGGCGCTTTCGGATTTTTTATGATGTTGTCGTTGTATATGCCTAGGTCATTGAAGCCTATTTCAATCTTGTTCTTTATATTGGCACTTGCTTGTGGTTATTCACGCTTGTATCTTGGGCAACATTTTTTTGCCGATGTATATGCAGGAAGCATCATTGGAACATTGCTTAGTGTAGGACTTTATTTGCTTGGCAAACGATTTTTCCCCAACCCCAAACAAGTATAATATGAAGGTTATTGCACTTATTCCGGCACGTTTTGCTGCCACGCGCTTTCCAGGTAAACTGATGAAAGTACTCAATGGAAAAACCATCCTTCAACGAACCTATGAGGCTGTCACGCAAACGAATTTGTTCGATGAAGTCATTGTGGTTTGTGATGATCAGCGTTTGATTGACCACATGCATGTTATCGGGGGCAAGGCTGTATTGAGTGTGAACGAGCATGAGAGCGGCACAGACAGAATTGCAGAAGCGGCAATTGATATCGAAGCCGACGTGATAATCAATATTCAAGGTGATGAACCCTTTATCTCAACAGAGTCGTTGGTCAAGGTGATTGATTTATTTCAGGATGAAACTGTGCAGGTGGCTTCCTTGATGCTGCCAATTGCAGAGGAAGAAAAAATTAATAATCCGAATTGTGTCAAGGTGGTCGTAGATAAAAAGATGCGAGCCTTATATTTTTCAAGATCTCCGATTCCGTATTTTAGGGATGATTCGTACCCTAAATCAGCCTATCAACATATTGGAGTGTATGGTTTTCGTAAGGATGTCTTGCTAGCCTTTTCGAAATTGCCGGTATCCGATTTGGAGCGAATAGAAAAACTTGAAAATTTACGCATGCTCGAAAATGGTATTTCAGTTCATTTGGCTGTCATTGATCATGTTGGTATTTCGATTGATACAGAAGAAGATTTTCTGAAAGCCAAGGCTTATCTTGATGCAAAAGGAGAATAGTTGGCTGTTACAATATTTTATTCTTTGTCTCTAATCACGTATTTTCGCTACCAATTATGGCTTTAGAACATCACAGTAATCATAAAATGCGTTTCGATCAACAAGTCGATAACGCGGAGGTTTTTGTTGTACCTTTTATCGAAAAAACACTGCCCATTCATGCAGGCATCAGAGTATTGGAAATCGGTTGTGGCGAAGGAGGGGTATTGAAGCCATTTGTCAACCGGGGTTGCGAATGTGTTGGCGTGGATCTTGATCAACTTCGAATTGATTTGGCGCATGAATTTCTAAAAGATGATTTGGCAAAAGGTCATTTGCACATCTTGTACAAGAATGTCTTTGATGACGATTTTAAACAGCAGTATGCGCACTATTTCGACTTGATTATTCTTAAAGATGTCATTGAGCATATACATGGTCAGGAGGTCTTTATGCCCTTTATGAAAACCTTGCTCAGGGAAGACGGACAAATCTTCTTTGGTTTCCCGCCTTGGTATATGCCTTTTGGCGGTCATCAGCAGATTGCACTTAAAAAGTGGACGTCAAAGCTGCCCTATTATCATCTTCTGCCGATGGCCTTATACAAACGCATCCTGCGCGCGGCAGGTGAAAGTCAGCATACAATCGATTCGTTAGTGGATGTTAAGGAGACCGGTATTTCCATCGAACGTTTTGAGCGAATCGCCAAAAAATCGGGTTATGCTATCGTCAACAAGCAATGGTTTCTGTTTAATCCTATTTATAAATTCAAATTTGGGCTCAAGCCACGCAAGCAAAATTGGTTATTTGGTGCTATTCCTTTTGTCCGCAATTTTCTCACAACGTGCGCTTACTATACCATACAGAAACTTTAACAAACGCCACACAAAGAAGAAACTGGCTTTGTATCGTATTTCAACAATACTTTTTAATCTTTGCGCCCTCAATTAATATGACATACATGAAGAATTTTCTATCAGCCCTTTTACTCGTTTTTATTGCATTCTCTGTGAATGCGCAAAGTGATGCGAAAGCAAAATCTGTATTAGACGCAGTCAGTGCCAAGGTCAAAGCCCTAAAATCACTGAAAGCAACGTTCTCTATCTCGATTGCAGGTGCGAAGGGCGCTAAGCCTCAATCTAAGAAAGGTACGGTGTCCTTGAAAGGAAATAAATATTATGTGTCCTTATCCGGTCAGGAAATTTATTGTGATACAAAAACCATCTGGACGTATATGAAAGAAAGCAATGAAGTTCAAATTAGTAGTTTTGATCCGAACGAAAATTCGTTCACGCCATCAAAATTATTCACCAACTTTTATGATCAAGAATATAGCTACAAATACGCGGGTGAGCGCACTATTGCAGGCAAGAAATTAGATATGATTACACTGACTCCAACCAATAAGACCAAGCAATATTCGAAGGTCGAATTGATGGTTGATAAAGTAACAAGTGTTGTTGCAGGAGGAAAGATGTATGAGAAGAACGGGAATGTCTATTCATATTCTGTGAGTAACTATACCCCGAATCCACCATTAGCAGATAATATTTTTGTGTTTAACGAAAAGAAATATCCTAAAGTCGAAGTAGTCGATCTTCGTTGATGAAAAGCGTTTGTTAGCTTATTTAATTTCTATTTCATCAATAAAGATAAATGTATCAGCCCCACGTCCTTCGTGCCACTGAGGCATTACACCAAAATTCATTGCAACCATCTTCGCAAATTTTGACCTTGGGATTGGTTTGGTCGTCTGGAATTTATCAATTGAAACACCTTCAGCATGGTCTGATTTATTTGTCGGAATACGTTCAATAAGAGTCCAGTTGATAGAATCGTCACTCACATAAAATTCAACTTCCTTCGGATAGAAAATCCAAGCGTTCTGATCTTCCAAAAAGTTGGCTGCCATGCTTTTTATTTCGTTCGCTTGGTCAAAGGCGATGATGACTTCCACATCCTGTCCTTGGTAACCTTGCCAATCGCCTGCTCGCCAGTTTGTTTTTCCATAAATACCATCGATCATTGATTCGTTGCCGTCAGCGCCATACGCCTTGTTGTATATAGATTTTAAAATAACGTGACGGTCAGTCGGAAGTTTACTGAACGAGGCGTATTGTAACGGAGATCTTTTACTACGATCAGACGCAAGCACCGAATAGAACGAAAGAGAGACATTGTCGTTGATGTAGAAAGGAGCAGTGTATTTGTTTTCTTGTCCATTATTCAACATAAAATAGATTTCGGAGGAATTCGAACTTTGAATGTCAATCTGCATCATGTCTTTAAAGGTTCGCGATGAATTTTTTATAAAGGGATTGGCGATTTGGAAATCAGGTGATGGTGGCACACCGCAATGTGTACCTGTTTTATGATGGATGTTAAATACCTTGGGTGTTGAACTCAGTAATTCAGCGTGTGTTATGGTGCTTTTATTATTGAGGGTGAAAAAATCAGTGGGGCCTCCGCTGCCCGTCTTATTTTTTTTCAATGAAATAGTGTGATTAAGTAGGATATTGTTAAACAATGGTTCCGTGATATCGTAGATGTTTTTACCCGGGCAAACTGGGTATATCCCCATAGCGGTGAGTACATACCAGGCGCTCATTTGCCCGCAATCTTCATTTCCTATTAAGCCATCCGGTTCATTCTTATAGAAATTTTTCATAATGAAATTTGTGTGCTTCACTGTCTGGTCTTCACGACCAGCATAGTTGCTCATATAAGCGAGTTGGTGACTTGGTTCATTGCCATGCGCATATTGACCTATCAGTCCGGTGATGTCGGCTTGTTCGCGTCCTTCTGTTTTTTCTCTGGCATTGAAGAGGTCATTTAACTTATCAGCAAAGTGATAGCTTTTTCCATACAACGAACATAGTCCGGTAATATCGTGCGGCACATAAAAACTATATTGCCAGCTGTTTGCTTCTGTAAAATTGTTATCGACAAAATACGGCGAGAAGGGCTCATACAAGGTGCCGTTTCTTCGTGCTCGCATGAACCCAGTTGTAGGGTCATAGACATTGATCCAGTTATGGCTTCGTGCTATATAATAGTCATAATCATTTTTCTTTCCTAATGCGTTTGCCATCTGTGCGATACACCAATCATTGTAGGCGTATTCTAGCGTTTTGCTGACACTTTCATGTGAATCGTCGCAGCGTACATAGCCATATCGGTTGTAGCTCTCGAGTGCAGAAGCATCAGCGCATCGGGTTCTTGCGATGGTTTTCAATGTCAACTCGCCATTGGTATGCGTGTAATCTGACGCTTGAGTGGCAATACTCTTCATTGCCTGAAACGCCATGTCTGCATCATACCCGCGAATACCTTTGTTGTAGGCATCCCAGATCACACTCACCACATGATAGCCAATCATGCAATCGGTCTCATTGCTACTCAGCTCCCAAATCGGTAGTCGTCCGCCTTGTTCGTACTCCTTAAGGAAGGTATTGATAAAATCATTGGTTCTTTTTTTATCGAGTATGCTCAATAATGGATGAAGTCCTCTGTAGGTATCCCAAAGTGAGAAGACTGTGTAATAATCAAACTTGCCACCGGTCGTATGTATTTTGTCATCTCGTCCACGATAACGGCCATCGACATCATTGTATATGCTAGGATGTATCATCGAGTGATAGAGTGCGGTGTAAAAGACATTTAAGTTATCTGAACTAGCTGCTTTGTCATTGATTATAATTTTTGAAAGCTCTGCTTCCCAAGCCTTGTCGGCATCTTTCATATAGGTTGAAAAATTCCAATGCGAAGCTTCTTTTTTAAGATTGTTTTCTGCACCTTGTTCATCAACACCGCTAATAGAAACTTTTACTAAAAGGGGCTTATCATTTTTGCCAAAGATAAAAATGGCGTGCAATTGCTTCTCTAACGCAGTCGGTGTCGTTTCGCTGTTAGCCTTTTTGTCATTGGCATAGCGGATCTCTTTGAAGGCTCTTGAAAAACGAATATAGAAGTATACCTTTTGGTTCTTTGCCCACGCTTTTGAATAACGATAGCCTCGCACGGTGGAATCATTCACGATTTCCATTTTGCTGTTAAGTACCTCATCACGATGATTCAGATCGAGCACGACAAATTGATCTTTATTGGCAGGGTAGGTGTATTCGTGGATTCCAACGCGTTGTGTGCAGGTAAGTTTCACGTCAATTTGCCATTTGTCTAGCTTGACACTATATCTGCCGGCGCCGGCGGTTTCATTTGTATGCGAAAACCCTGACGCATAATCATAGTCTTTCATACTCACTTCGTCTGTCGTAGGCATCAATAAGATATCGCCATAATCGCTGCAACCTGTTCCGCTTAAATGGGTATGACTAAAGCCATAAATGACGCTATCGCTGTAATGATAACCGCTACAGCCGTCCCATCCGCTAAGACGAGTATCAGGGCCAAGTTGACAAGCACCAAAAGGCATTACGGGTCCTGGAAAGGTATGTCCGTGGCCACCAGTGCCAATGAACGGGTTTACAAATGATGTCAGTTTTTGAATTGGTTTTTGACCATTAGCTGCAGGAATTATTCCCAACACAATTGATAATAAACAACAAATAGCACGTAAAATTTTTCTCATAAAGTAAAGATAGACATTTAGTTAATAGTTGAAAATTGAATGTTGGAAATTATGGCCACCCCTCATCTATCTCTACTACTTCTCTCTAAACTCTTAGCTCTAAACTAAAATCTCTCATCTATTTATCTACCTTTGCGCCGTGTCGGAAGTCAAGCAATTATCATTGATCCATTTTAAGAATTACAAGAAAAAGCAGTTGGCCTTTTCTAAACGGATTGTATGTATTTATGGACAAAACGGAAGCGGTAAGACAAGTATTCTTGATGCCATTCATTTTTTATGTTTCACCAAAAGTTATTTTCATCATGCGGATGCCGTGTGTGTGACAAAAGGTGAACAAGGAATGCGTATTTACGGCGTTGTAAAGGATAGTAAGGAATATGAAGTGGCTTGCATTTTACGCGAAAACGGGAAGAAGGAATTTACGATTGAAGGAGATGCGTATACTCAATTTTCAAAACATATTGGAAAATTCCCCTGTGTTTTTATTACACCTGATGATACGGAATTGATTACCGAAGGAAGCGAAGCTCGACGAAAATTTTTGGATGCAATGATCAGTCAGACGAATGCACAGTATCTTGAGCAGCTCATTCAATATTCAAAATGTTTGCAACAACGAAATGCGTTGTTAAAGCAATGGTCTGCAGGGCCGGAAAAGGATTTTTCGTTGTTGTCGGTGTATAGTAAAAAACTGCACGAGCTTGGGACTTTTATTTTTGAAACAAGAAAGAACTATTGCGAAGAATTTATAGAGCACGTGAAACGCATTTATATCTTTTTGTGTGATGATGCCGAAGAAATCAATATGACGTATTCTTCTCAGTTGGCCTCTGATTCTTTACTTGATTTATTGGATAGGTTCGTCGATAAGGATATTTTTATGCAACGTACCAATTTCGGTACACATAAAGATGACCTGCTTTTTACTCTAAATGGCATGCCGCTCAAACAAGCTGCTTCACAAGGTCAGCGTAAATCATTTTTGTTCAGTTTGAAACTCGCTCAGTTTGAATTGATTAAAAAAATCACCGGGAAACATCCGATACTTTTGTTGGATGATATTTTCGAAAAACTCGATGAAGCCCGAAGCGGTAAATTGATCGCGTATTTGTTGGAAAAGCAAAGCCAGGTTTTTATCACCGATACCCATGAAGAGCGCTTACGCAATGCGTTTGAAGGTAAACAAGAAGTAGCAGAATTTATTGGATTGAATTCAATGTAATTTCGTTGCTAACGTATAGTAAAGGCATCTTTCGCAATGTCTTCAGTCTTTAGCCAACGATAATTTCCCTGATGATTAAACCACGTGATTTGCCGCTTAGCATAATTTCTTGTGTGTTGCTTGATCTTATCAATACTTTGTGCTAAACTCCAAACGCCGTCGATGTAATTGAACAATTCAGTATAGCCAACTGTATTCAGGCTGTTTAAATTTCGATAGGGTAGAAGGGCTTTTACCTCGTTCATCAATCCTGCGTCAAGCATTCCGTCAACGCGTGTATTAATACGCTGATATAACAATTCACGATCGATATCAATCGCATACTTGATGGTAGTAAAATTTCGTTTCTTGATTGTGTTTGTTCTGAAATCTAAAATAGATTGACCCGTTGATTGCTTGAACGTTAAGGCGCGCATTAATCTGGCGGGGTTCTCTATTTCGCCTTCATTGAAAAAAGTTTCGTCTGTTTTTCTGACTTCTTCTTTCAGCCAATCAATCCCTTTTTCATTGTAGGCTGTTTCTATCGCTTCATACATACTTGCGTCCACTTCTGGCATTTCATCGATACCTTCACAGACGGCTTTGATATACATGCCGGTTCCTCCAACACAAACAGCTACATCGTTTTTAGAAAAGATATGATTCAGTTTTTCTAACGCATATCGCTCATACATACCTGCCGAAAGGTGTTCGTTTATGGCATGTGAATGAATGAAATAGTGTGTTGTTGATGCTAGCTGATCTTCGCTGGGTTTTGCAACGCCTATTGACATCTCACGATAGCATTGTCGGCTATCGGCCGAAAGGATGTCGGTTTGATAATGCTTGGCAATTTCAATGGCCAAATCGGTTTTGCCACTGGCTGTGGGACCTGCTATGACGATGAGTGTTTTCAATGCGGCGTTAAAAATCTTCGTTGCCGAATTCTTGTGTCTCTTCTGTTTCTCCATCCTCTGCAGCCGTGGCATCTTCTTCACCTTCATCGCCGTAGCCTTCTTCATCGCTATTGAGGTCATAGCGTTCTTCGATTTCCATCACGCTATCTTTTACTATCGGGATAATACCCAATTGGGTTGGCGATATGCCTTCAGCTTTGATGCAACGTGGAAATAGATCTACTTGCGCCGGTTCGGGTAATAAAGTGATCATGTCAATATGTAAAATCCATTCCTTTACGTGGTCGCATTCATATAAGAATTTTTGATGTGGATCCACAATCAACGCTGCAATGGCAGTTCGTTTCGTACTTAATGCGACCGCATCTCGGAGGTTTTTTTCTACGATAGACGAAATCTGTTGTCCTTTTTTTCCAAACATCATTGCTGACATAAAAGGATGCTTGCATATCGGCCGGCATCAGCCATTCTTTTTTTATGATTTGATGGAACTCGTCATATGATTGCCCAGATAATATTTCAATATCTCTGTATGTACTATCGTCCTCACTCCAACTAACTCTAAATTTTATTAATGACATATACTCTGGTTCTTGGGACAAACTTACTACATAGGATTTAAATTGTACTCTTTTGCTTTAAGAATCATATAGGCAAATGCTTCGTCATAATCGTTTTTGATGATGCCATCTAGAATCGCTTCTCTGACAGCCACTTTGATTTCACCCACAAGTTTGGATGGCGATAGGTTGAACGTCTCCATGATGATTTCACCCGTGATTGGCGGTTGCCAGTTTCTCATTTCGTCGGCTTCTTCCACTTCTTTCATTCGTTCCTGCACCAGCGCGAAGTTCTCTTTAAATTTCTTGACTTTATTGGCATTCTTCGATGTGATATCAGCATTACAAAGCGTCATTAAGTCGTCGATGTCTTCACCCGCATCGAAAAGCAGGCGACGGATGGCGCTGTCGGTGATGTCTTCTTTCGTCAGACTGATAGGACGCAAATGCAGTAACACAAGTTTTTGTACATACTTCATTTTTTCATTCAACGGCAGCTTCAACATTTTAAAAATGCCCGGCACCATTTGTGCGCCCACCCATTCGTGTCCGTGAAATGTCCATCCATGTCCGGGTTCAAATTGCTTTGTGGCCGGTTTGGCAATATCGTGTAAAATGGCAGCCCATCGCAGGTATAGGTCATCGGTATCGTGACAGATATTGTCAAGTACTTGCAGCGTATGATAGAAATTATCCTTATGGCCACGACCATCGATATATTCAGCACCGGCTAGGTCTACCATTTGCGGAAAAATACGATGCAGGAGCTTCGTGGTATAAAGTAATTCAAAGCCTATCGAAGGTTTTTTGCAAGCGATGATTTTATTTAGTTCGTCTAGAATACGCTCTTTGGAAATGATATCGATCCGTTCAGCATTGCGCGTGATGGATGTGATTGTTTCAGGTAGTATGGTGTAATGCAATTGTGCTGCAAAACGAATGGTGCGCATCATTCGTAATGGATCATCGATAAAAGTCTGATCGGGTGCCAACGGGGTGCGCAAAATCATATGTTCGATATCGCTCAAGCCGTCGAAAGGATCTACTAAGGTGCCATAGTTATCTTTATTCAGACTGATAGCCAGCGCGTTGATGGTCAAATCCCTGCGATTTTGATCGTCTTCTAAGGTGCCGGCTTCAACGTCGGGGTTGCGACTTTCAGCACGGTATGACTCTTTGCGAGCGCCCACAAATTCTATTTCAAATTCATCTACTTTAAGTTGGGCTGTACCAAAATTTTTAAATACAGCCACTACAGGTTTGTGTTTATACATAGTAGCCACTTCTTCGGCTAGTTGAATGCCATCACCCAAACACACGATATCGATATCCTTTGTTTTTCGTCCAATGATCTTATCGCGCACAAAACCACCGATCACATACGTGGGCATTCCCAGTTTGCGCGCGGCAAAGGCGATTTTTTCAAGCATCAACAATTCTTCTTTCGAGCAAGGTATTTGCATGGGCGCAAAAGTAATGCCAAACGGAGTATTAATTCAAATCAAAACAAGCAGCAAGGTTTTAGTATACATTTAATCGTCCGTGTCTTCATTGGTTATGTCAACTTAGTAGCGTGATTCGGTTGAATAAATGATATATAATTTACAAATGTGAAATAATTTAATATGACTAAATTCCCATAAATTATTAAAAATACTTGTCTGATTAGGTAAATAGTCTAACATTTGCAAAAAATATAATGTATGAGTAATTTACGTTTTGATGCCATTAATAACCTCATGTCTCGTGCACAAGACATCCGCAGTTACAACGATAATAAGGTCACAGCTCTTTTCGCTAGCAATGTTTTTACCGCTAAGGCGCAGCGTGAGTACCTGAGCGATGAAGCCTTTAAAAGTCTGAATAACAGTATCAAGACCGGCAGCAAAATCGATCGTAAAATGGCAGAGCAGATTGCCAATGGCATGAAAGCCTGGGCGATGGAGCGCGGCGTAACACACTTCTCGCATTGGTTTCAACCCCTCACAGGTGGTACAGCCGAGAAGCACGACTCATTTTTTACTTTAAAAGGCGATGGCACACCACTCGAAGTGTTTGACGGTGATGCGTTGACCCAACAAGAACCCGATGCATCGAGTTTTCCGAATGGTGGTATTCGTGCTACGTTCGAAGCCCGTGGTTATACGGCCTGGGATCCTACCTCGCCGGCCTTCATTTTAGAAACCGCCAATGGCAAGACGATGTGTATCCCTACCATTTTTATCTCCTACAGCGGTGAATCCTTAGATACCAAGACGCCATTGCTTAAAGCCCTCGATCTAGTTAATAAAGCAGCCTTGGATGTCTGTCATTTGTTCGATAAGAATATCAATCGTGTCGCACCGACCTTGGGTTGGGAACAAGAATATTTTGTCATTGAAGAATCATTGGCTAATGCTCGTCCCGATTTATTGGCTACCGGTCGTACCTTATATGGTCACACTCCTGCCAAGGGTCAACAATTGGATGATCATTACTTTGGTGCCATACCTGAGCGTGTGTTTGCTTATATGCAAGACTTTGAGCAAGAGGCATACAAACTAGGTATTCCGCTTCGCACCCGTCACAATGAGGTAGCGCCTTCGCAATTTGAATGTGCGCCTATTTTCGAAGAAGTGAATATCGCAGTCGATCATAATTCGTTGTTGATGGATGTAATGAGTCGAGTGGCCAAGCGTCATCAGTTGAAAGTCTTGATGCACGAGAAACCATTTGCAGGCGTAAACGGAAGCGGTAAGCATAACAACTGGAGTATGGCTACCGATACCGGTATCAACCTATTGGCGCCTGGTAAGACGCCTCGCACCAATCTGATGTTTCTGACCTTTTTTGTGAATGTATTGAAAGCGGTGCATGAGCACGCCGATTTATTGCGTGCCTCTATCGCGTCATCCACCAATGATCATCGATTGGGTGCTAATGAAGCGCCACCGGCTATTATCTCTGTTTTTGTAGGTAAATATCTTACTGATGTATTGAATGAAGTAGAGCAACGTGTGACTGGGAAATTTACCGAACAAGATGAAGTAATCCTGAAAATGGATATTCATAAGAACATACCTGAATTATTGCTTGATAATACCGACCGTAACCGCACGAGTCCGTTTGCCTTTACAGGAAACAAGTTTGAATTCCGCGCGGTGGGTTCAAGTGCTAACTGTGCGTGGCCTATGACCATTTTGAATACCATTATGGCTGACACCTTGATTGGATTCAAGAAAGAAGTTGATGCCCTCATTGAGAAAGGAGAAAAGAAGGAAATCGCGGTGATGCATATCATTCGCAAGTATATCACCGAAAGTAAGGATATTTGTTTTGAAGGCGATAACTATAGCGAAGCTTGGGCTAATGAAGCGGCCAAACGCGGTTTGAATAACTTCAAGGATACGCCAAGAGCCTTGGATGTGTTTAGTACCGAGAAAACCAAAAATCTCTTTAAAAACCTGGGTATTTTCTCTCATATCGAAACAGAGGCCCGTCACGAGATTATGTTGGAGGAATATGTAAAGAAAGTGCAGATTGAAGCCCGTCTGATGGGTTATTTAGCTAGTAATACGATTTTGCCCGCATCAATACAATATCAAAACACACTCATCGATAATGTGAAGGGGCTGAAGGAAATAGGGCTGAAACCTGCTTCGTATAAAGCGCAGATCGATATCATAGAAGAGATTTCTACTCATATCAATGGGGTGAGTGAATTGGTGGAACAAATGATTGACGAACGTAAAAAGGCTAATAATTTAGATGATATGCACGCTCGTGCTGTAGCGTATTGCGATCAGGTGAAGCCTTACTTTGAAAAGATTCGTTATCACGCCGATAAGCTTGAATTGATTGTCGATGATCGTTTGTGGTCATTGCCGAAGTATAGAGAGATGTTGTTTTTAAGATAATTGAATTTAGATAAGAGAGAATGCAGGGTAGGTGAGCAGGGAAGGTAGAAAAGCATTGTATTCGAAGGGTTAGAAGGGGAGCATTGCTCGACATTATCCCCTGAGCGAACGAAGATTTTGTGCCGCAAGTCGCTAATCTCTTATCTATAATCACTGATCTCCTCTTGCAAATGTAAAAAAAAAGCGGTTTTTTGAAAAAAAGTTACTACTTTCGCACCCCTGTTAAAACGTGAAGGATGAAACATAATCGGGAATTTGAAATTGCTTTTGTTGGTCTCAAACCCGGTGAGCATATCTTCAATTACGTGATAACAGACAGATTCTTTGAAAATTTCGAAAAGCCTGATTTCACTGATGCTAACATCGAGGTGAAAATGACAATGGACAAAAAGCAGGGAACGTTTCTGCTAAAATTCGATATCAACGGCAAGGTGATGATCCCATGCGACCGCTGTGGCGATGAGTATGAGATGACCTTGTGGGATGAGTTCGAACTCCTTGTCAAGCAGATTGATGACGCTGAAGTTGCTAAAAAGACCGAAGATGATGCCGAAGTGGCCTATGTCGCTCGTTCTGAAAGCATACTTGATGTGTCAACTTGGATTTATGAATTCATCGTGTTGAGCGTGCCTATACAGCATATCCATCCTGATGATGAAAACTTAGTTAGTACTTGCAATCCGGCCGTTCTCGAAATTTTAAATAGACAAAACAATAAAGGAACCCATACAATCTGGGACGATTTAAATAAAGTAAAAAAATAAAAAATAAAGCAATATGCCAAATCCTAAACGTAGACACTCGCAACAACGTAGCGCCAAGCGTCGTACTCACTACAAGGCTACTATTGATACATTAAGTACAGATAAGACCACAGGTGAAATGCACATGCGTCATCGTGCTCATTGGGTAGAGAACCAAATGTTCTATCGTGGACGTGTGGTAATGCAAAAAGCCGTTAAAGAAGCAGCGCCGGAAGCCGATACCGAATCTTAAATCATACTCTGTATGCGAATAGGATTGGATATGATGGGTGGTGATTATGCCCCTAAAGAAGCTTGTCTGGGTGTCATTGACTTCCTCGAAAAAAATGCTGATTGTCATCTGGTATTACTAGGTGACAAACTTGCTATTGAGGAAGGTTTGCCCGGTATTGAATCAATGCCTATTACGATTATTCAGACTGAAAACGAAATTGGAATGCACGAGCATCCAATCAAGGCGATGAAAGAAAAACCGACATCAGCGATGGTAACTGGCTTTGGACTTCTAGCACACGGTAAGATTGACGCCTTTCTCAGTGCAGGTAATACTGGTGTGATGCTCGTTGGGGCTTCGCATGTGATCAAGACCATTGAAGGTTTGCTTCGTCCGTCCATTCCGACACCCGTTCCGCAGCTCGATAATAATTATAGTCTTATGTTGGATATCGGTATCAATGCCGATTGTAAACCCGAATACCTGAATCAGTTCGCGATGTTGGGTAGTTTTTATGCCAAAGAAATCTTAGGCTATGAAAATCCAACAGTGGCTTTGCTCAATATTGGCGAAGAAGAGGGGAAAGGGAATATTCTAACGCAAGCGACGTATCCTTTATTGAAGGAAAATACAAAAATAAATTTCATCGGTAATATCGAAGGTCGTGATTTGCTCGACAATAAAGCAGATATCATTATCACTGATGGATTTACAGGCAATATTGTGTTGAAATTTGCTGAATCCTTATATGATGTGGTTCGTGTAAAAGCGCATGTAGAAAGCGAATTTCTCGACAAATTCAACCATCGTTTGTATGCTGGCGTGCCTGTCTTAGGCGTTAAAAAGCCTGTTGTTGTTGGCCATGGCGTTTCAAATGCGATGTCATTTAGCGGAATGCTTGAATTAGGCCGTAAGATGATATCGACCAACATGTGCGAGAAAATGGAACATCTTTTTGTGGATGTCGTTTCTGAGAATTAAGTCGAGCATACGTAAACAAAAAAAAAATAATGGCAGCAGGAATCTAACAGGTTCCTGTTTTTTTATTAATTGGTGGCGCTAATAAATGTCCAAATTCGAGGATATTCTGTCAGGAAAAATAGGGAAGGCGTTTTCTGTAAAAAAAAACATCGTAATCTACTTGAATCGATTCTTGTATCATTTACGTTAGTGAATAGAAATGAGTGCCTAAAACAAGCTCAATGAAGTCAATCTGTCTTGAATTGTATGTTAATCGAATTTCGCAATTATATTTGTACGAACATTTATGAATAAGAGTTTCTTTTCAACACAAAAAAAATTAGGAATACTGGGTGGTGGTCAGCTCGGAAAGATGTTATTACAAACAACACGTACCTGGGACATTTACACAAAAGTGTTGGATCCTGATATTGAAGCACCTGCCCGTCTGTCCTGCAATGAATTTCAGGTTGGAAGTTTGATGGATTATGATACCGTGTTTAATTTCGGAAAGGATTGTGATGTGGTGACGATCGAGATCGAACATGTGAATGTGCATGCGTTG
>CAIRSV010000006.1 GCA_903881265.1 uncultured Bacteroidota bacterium | reverse complement strand
GGATTCCAACAAAGTAGTGGTTCATGGAAATTTAGCCATGAAATTATCCGTTAAGGACGTCGTTTACCAGGATGTACTCAACTCTGAGCTTTTGTGTTTTTCTTCTTTTGGCTTTCGGCCCAAGGGCAGTTCGGACATCCTTGAATTCACCAAGTACGGCGCAGATTGGTCCACCGAACGTGAAGACTTGGAGCGGTATGCGGACGGCACGGACAAAGTTTTCTTGGAAAAAGCTCCGGTGGTGAAGGTGTCCAAAGGGTAGGGGGTGCCGAAATATTTTTTGAAATGCAGCATAAACGATTTGAGCTTCACAGAATTTTGAGTACTTCCTGGCGGGTCTCATTTCGTGATATTCTACGTCACACTTCCTGGGGATATGGGCTCAAAAACTCTAGGAGAAACGTACTAATAGTTGGGAAGAGGTCAGCTGAGCTTTGATTTTTCAAAGAAGTGCTGTAATTTAACACTATTATGGTTATATTTCTAAAGAATACCCTAACGCCCGTTCTCAAAATTGTCGTATTTGCGAATAAAACCCACGGAAAGAATCGTTTTTTAACCTATTAAAAAGAAAAGATGATTAAGGATATTATTCAATCGAAAATAAATCAAATATTCTCCGATATTTCACATAGAGAGGTAGAACTGACATTTGATGATTACAAAAAAACAAAGTCAATTCTTTCCGGTAAGATATTGGCTCAAAAGTTAACGATAACGGAAGCGATGCTTCCAGAATTTGAGGAAGCATTAAAACAATACTTTCAATTTAGAGATGTAAATGAGAAAAGTAGATTAGCTTGTTTTAGAATTAGCCTTTGGCTGGAGACCATATGTAAAAATCTTAATTTATCATTTAGTTTAGAAGAATCAATTAGCAACGAGGAGATTGCTATTAAACAAGTACGCGCCCTCGAGTTGATTATTAGGGACGTTGTAAATGAAAATTTAGGAGGTAAGGCGAATGTCCTTTCCAAACTACAAGAATTGTTTAAACAAGAAGTGATTGACAAATGGCTTAAAAGTGCAGATGAAACAGGAATACTAAGTGGAACAACATTTAGCGAGTTATCTAATATATTCCTAGATAAAAATATCTTCATAAGTATAGAGGAAATTTTCGAGGCTTCTCAATTGAAATTATGCAAAACAAGCAGAGAGTCTTTGCGTTTCATTCTTGAAGATATTCGAATTATTAGAAATTCAATTGCACACAACAAGCAGGTATCTCTGATTCAGGTTGAGGCGCTCAATGAATATTATAGAAATATTGCGCAACTAATTAAGGATTCAAAGACCAACAATATAGACCCCGACAGCTATCTGGATCTGGATAAAGTAAATATGGAATCTTTCCTCTCCTCACTAAGGGAGGATAAAAAAATAATCAATGCAGGTATAAACGAGATTAAAGGAGATGTCAAAGACATAAGAGGAGACACTAAGGTAGTCCGCAAGCGCACGTCAGTGATTTTTGCCGGCATCTTACTAATACTATTGATTACTGTAGCTATTTTATATACAGTGAGCAAGCAATCAGGTTCATCTGACGAAATTAGTAGAGATATCAAAGACGTAAAGAATATCGTGAGTGGGGATGCTGAGCTTAAAAATATGACTAGCACCGATGATTTGACGGCGACAAAGGATCTAAATAAACGAACAAAAGATGTAAATGCAAAAAGGCTCGCTATAATTTATTTTGATAACTCAGGTGGCGAACCAAGTATGGATAAGCTAAAGAAAGGCTTAGCAGACATGCTTATAACGGATCTTTCAAATGTTAGTATGCTTGATATTGTGGAACGCGATAAGCTTGAAGCTATCTTGAAAGAACAAAAATTAAGCAGCTCAAAAGATTTTGATCCTAGTACAGCTGCAAAGGTGGGGAAGCTACTTGGTGCAGAAATTATTTTAACCGGGGGTTATTTTGATATGATGGGCAGTTTGAGAATTGATGCTCGCTTTATCGATGTAGAGACTGGAAAAATACTTAAATCAGATGGAGTTGATGGTGCAACCTCATCATTCTTCAAAATCCAGAAGCAGTTAGCATGGAAAATCATTAATAATATGGATGTAAAAATATCAGATAATGAAAAGAAGGAATTGGAATTAAAAGAGAAATCTAAAGCGATATCATTTGAGGATTTAAATCAGTATTCGAATGCTTTAGAGCTTTATGACAAAGGTAAGAAAGCTGATTCAAAAAAAATAGCTGAGAAAATGGCAAAGAAATACCCAGATTTTGAACCGGTGAAAAATCTTTTGAAAAAACTTTGACAATGCTAAAACGTCTTTCCCTCTTTTTAATTTTATTTTCTGTAAATGCTGTTGATGCGCAAATTGTAAGAGTTGCTATTCTAGATTTCGAAAATATTTCGGGTATTGCTAAATATGACGGTTTAGGTAAGGCTATGAGTAGTATGCTAATTTCCGACATTGAAGCCAACGTTTCCCCAAAAAGACTGCAATTGGTGGAACGTGCCCAGATTCAAAAAGTAATTAAAGAGCAAAACTTTCAGGCAAGTGGCAGTGTAAATAAAAGCACAGCGGTTCAAGCAGGCAAGATTCTTGGGGTAGACTATTTGTTGGTTGGTGATATTTATGTTTTAAACGATGAATTGATAATTAACGCAAGACTTACAAATACAGAAAATGGGGATATTGTTTTTG
>CAIRSV010000005.1 GCA_903881265.1 uncultured Bacteroidota bacterium | reverse complement strand
ATGAAATAAAAAAACTGCAGGCCTATAATGAAGAGAAATTGTTTCAAGATGCCGATGTGCTATTAGGCACTCCTATTGGTCTGCATGACGCTAAGTTAAAAGACATCGAGTTTGACACCTTACTAATCGATGAAGCCGGACAATGTCTTGAACCTCTCGCTTGGTGTGTTTTTCCTTTGGCAAAAAAATATGTGCTAGCCGGTGATCATTATCAATTGCCACCGACAGTACTCTCTGAGCAAGCCAATCGTCTTGGCTTTTCAACCTCTATCCTTGAAGCGTGTTTTGACAAGCTTACTACAATTCATTTGTTAGATGTTCAATATCGTATGCGTGAATCGATTGCCGGTTTCTCAAGTGCGTACTTCTATCAGGGTCTGTTGAAAAGCGCCGATCATCTGAAGAACGACGGTATTCATATAATATATTATGATACCGCCGGTTCGGGACATAATGAAGAACGTGGGCCTGATGGTTCGAGCTTGCAAAATAAAGGTGAATTGGAAGTGGCACAGAAGATCGTAGAAAAGGAAATGTTTGATCTGACAACTACAGCATTTATTTCACCCTATGCTGGGCAAGTCACTATGGCGAAGGAATCATTTCCTCCGGCATTGCGTATTTCGACAATCGATAGTTTTCAGGGTCAGGAAAAAGAGACCATCATCATATCGCTTGTTCGTTCGAATGACGAAGGGCAGATTGGTTTCTTACATGATTATCGTCGTATGAATGTGGCAATGACAAGGGCCAAAGAAAATCTCGTTGTCATTGGTGACAGTGCGACATTAGGACGTGATGCGTTTTATCTGGCCTTTTTGGAGTATGTCGAAACGTATGGTTCGTATCGAAGTGTATGGGATTTGGAATAGAAAATTCAGACTGCGTTTTTGAATGGTCTGTATCCTGAATTTTTACGTAATGGGATTAGGTGCTACAAGGTATTCAATACGTCCAACAATTCTTCCATTTGTTGTATTGATGTGGCAGGGAAATTAGCAATCCGAATTTGAGAGGCTTTGTCCTTTCCGTAACCGCTTCCTATGCGCATATGATGTTGTTCGACAGCGGCTATGATTGCAGCTGAAGGTCGATCGGTATGTAAAACGGCTACTGTTTTTGAACGATGTGCTTCCACTTTCACTAGCGGTTCGAAATCCTTGTGATGTTTGGCAAAATCATAGATCATGTCAGCTTTCACCTCAAGTTCTCTGCGAAGATTTGCAAGCCCTAAATTATTCATATCCTCGGCAATTTTACCAAGGATATAAATAGCGATGACATTAGGCGTAGAAGGTGTTTCAAAGGTCTCGTAATTCTTGAAATAACTTTCCAACGTATTGTGAGCGCCGATATTCAAGCCATGATGTGTAAGCTGATTAGCTTTGTCAAGACAGCGTTCATTTGCAATCCATACGCCTAAACCCGGAGGCATGCCGAATGCTTTCTGTACCGAAAAGAAGGAGCAATCCATCAAGGTATGATCGATGGCAGGGTAGGGTGCTGCTGAAACAAGATCGGTACATAAAAGTTTCGTTGGATATTTCTTTTTCAACATCATCAAATCCTCCACAGGAATTTGCACACCAGTAGACGTCTCATTCTGTGTGGTACATATCAATTCGGTTTCTTCAGGGAGTATAATTTCATTCATATTGAAACCTTGTCCTTCGTCGACAGCAAATTGGGATGGTGATTTTTTTAATGCATTCGCAACATCATAAAACTTAGTTGAAAAAGCGCCGTTGGTGAGATGAAAGGAATATTGATCCACACAATTGAAGATGATTTTCTCCCATATTTCTGTTGCTGACGACGCAAAGAAAATGGCATGCGTTGATGGAATATCTAGCAAGATGCGCAACTGCTCATCGGTATGCCGATAGATATTCTTGAATGCATCAGAACGATGATAGATCGATCCTAATTGCAGATTCATAGCCTCCATCAGATGTTTCTGATACGTAGAAAAAAGATGGGATGGGCCTGGTGTGAAATAGATCGTATTCATCGCGACAAAGGTAAAGAAAGCAGCTAATTATTGCTTGATGAATTTGCATTGACTTGCTTGTACCTCTTTCGTATAGTTGATTTATTTCTCTTTCACCTTCAATACCCATACATATCGATCCTTTGTTTCCTTGAAACTAGAAAAGTTTACGTCTATTCCTTTGTCTGTCTGCTTCCATGGTATGGCAAGGTTGTTTCCAAGTAATGTCACTGTTGTGCCTTTAGTAAAATTCATTTTTGTAATACTGATATGTTCTTTCGGCACATCAAACAGAAAAATATAGCGCGTCTTGCCGTCTTTAGATTGTGTGAAGCGGATATGGTCGCCCTCGCCGAATGCACTGCACATCGTTGTTCCGTAAATAGCTTCACCGTGAATGTTCATCCAAGTGCCTATTTCCTTCAGTCGACTATATGCTGTATCAGCTAAGGTGCCATCAGGCGCTGGTCCGATGTTTAATAATAGATTGCCTCCTTTGCTTACGATATCAACTAGTTTCTCGATTAGTTCATTGGCTGGTTTGTATGTATCGTTTGGTACATAGCTCCAACTGTTCGCCATTGTCATACAAGTCTCCCACGGATATGATAAGCCATTCTCAGGAATATGTTGTTCAGGTGTTAGGTAATTCTGTTGTTCACCTGGCACTGCGCGGTCAACGACAATCAATTGCGCTTGTTTTTTCCTCACTTGTTTGACCAACTCCGGCATGTCTAAATCCTGACTTTGAGGATTTCGTGCAAACCTCGATCCTTCATATTCTTCCGCCAATTCTTCTGTGATGTCTTTCGGTGTTTTCTTTCTCACCCAACCGCCATCTAGCCATAAAATATCCATCTTGCCGTAATCGCTCATAAGTTCATTCAGCTGATTATACGTATAGTCTTTAAATAAGTTCCATTGCGCAGGATGTTTCGCTATGGAGTAATTGCAGTTGCGATCTGTTGCCGGAAATTTTTTCCACCAATAATAATCACTGTGCCAATCGGGTTTTGAAAAGTAGGCACCTACCCAAAAATTCTTGGCACGAAAGGCATTGAATACTTCCTTGGCCACATTGCGTTGAGGGTTTCTTGAAAACGGACAAGCTGAATCGGTGATTTTATAATCTGTATATTTCGAATCGAACATACAGAATCCATCGTGATGTTTGGTGGTGAAGATCACATATTTCATTCCCGCGTCTTTAGCAGCATCAGCCCATTCAGAAGGATTAAAGCGGGTAGGGTTGAAGGTGTTTTTTAATCCTTCATATGTAGAGACATACTCGTTGTATGTGCCTGCCACACCTGCTTTATGTGCGCCACTAGCCCAACTTAAATCTTCGGGACAAATACTCCAGCTTTCTACAATGCCCCATTGACTATAGGTGCCCCAATGCATGAGCAGTCCGAATTTCAACTCCTTCCATTCGTCAATGCGACGGTTGATTGCTGGATCGGGGTCGGGGTAATATTCTTTTTCTTGTGCGCAGACAAGCAGTTGACTTGTCAGAAGAATTGAGGTCAATAGGATCAGTCGTATGTGTATCATATTGTAGTTTATATTCTTTGTTAATCGACGGTGAGGATGGCTCGTGCTCGGATGTCTTTACTTGAATGTCTAAGCAAACTTCGGAAGGTGTCGGGCTCAACAAACCATTGTATTTGTTCGTTTAAAGTGCCCAACATAAATGGTGGTCAGCAGACTGATGCACATAGAAAACAGTGAACGAATACACTTGATTGTCACCTCATCACCTTAATCGCCAATCAGGTGTATGATATCCTCAAATACGGCTGGGTCGCTTGGGCGCTTGGCGTTGAGGTCTACGATATGACCTTTCTTATCGATTAGCATATAACGTGGGATGGAAGAAATTTTAAAGTACTTCACAATCTCACTACCCCAATCACCCGGAACAAGTCCATTTGTAAATTCACCTAAGCCATTTTGCTCCATCGCTGTTTTCCATATCTGTTCTGTCTTGTCGATCGAGATATACAGGAAGGTAACATTCTTTAATTGCTTAGGCGAAAACTTTTTATGAAGTTCTTTCGAGTAAGGAAACTGACCTCGACAAGGTCCGCACCAACTCGCCCAAAAATCGATATAGACTACTTTCCCTTTCAGGTCGGCTAAGGTGAAATACTTTCCATTGGTTCCCAATATCTTTACCTCGGTGCCGCCATCAGCTTCATCCGATTTTTTTGAAGCGCTGTTGCCTTCACCTTTATCTTTGATACGGGTCTCGCATTTCGCTTTCAATAGTTTGGTATACTCGCCTTTCTTCTCATTATCACTGAGTATGCCATACATATGCTTGGCGGTATACGGCGATACATTGGCTACATTGTCGTTGAGATACGAGGCGATGAAATAGATATTCGCTTTGCCTTGAATCGATTGATTAGCGCAGGCTATCTTACTTTCCATAGAAATGGAATTGTCTTTGAATTTCTCAAACGCATTCAGCTTCGAGGTATTATAGATGATATAGTAATACAAGAAATTGCGGTACGATTCGCAAGTAAGGGCTTCATCGTTATTAGCCAATTCAGGTGTGATGTCTTCCAATAAAATAGCTGGTAATGGCGTGACGGTCAGACCGGCATTTTCATTGGCCACAATAATAGCATAGGCCTGAAGTTGATACAAATAGTGGTAACGGATGAGGTTGCCCATATAAGACGCGAAGGCAGCAGAGAACTTTTCTTTTGCGTTCGCGCGATTGAAAAATTCCAATTGATTTTCGCGGGCGGTATAAATGCTGTTTTCAAACGGATCGACCACTGTGCTAAGGATATGTTTCTTGACAGAATCTTTGTTGAAGTCGTCACCGAAGCGGGTATAAAACGATTTTAGTAAGACTGTATGCGCCGATCCCTTGCCGTCAACTCCGAGGGTTTTATACGATAGCTCATCGCCGATTTTTATGGTGAGACTGTCATTGGGTTCGAGCCATATATTGACCGATTTGTTGTGGTAGCTAAGTTCGGCCACACATGGATGTTCGACCGCAAATGAAAATTGGCATTGCTGATTGTTGACCTTAGCCGTAAACACAGGTTCATACTCTTTGATATGATAGTTGTCGATACGGATCGAACAAGAATCAGCATCCGCCGCGGAAAACTCGCATTGGATTCTCACATTTTGAGCATCTGAAACGAAGCCTGAAAAAAGAAGCAGAAGGGGGAGTAGTCGTTTAAACATCATTGAAATAATTACTTCGCAAACCTATGATATAAATTTCATTTTCTGTATGGATGAATCAATATCATGAGCCTGAGAGGGTTCTGTGATGGCCGTAGGAATTTGGGTAGATGTTACTTTCTCACGCCTTCAATCAATTTGCCCGACGCTGCGAAAAAAAACTAACGCGTGTATTTCATTTTTTTGTTTGGCTATCAGGAGAAACAAAAGCGAGATAAACATCATTACCTCGCTAAGACTATTCAAGGATAATTCCGTTGATTCGTTTATTTTTACAATTAAATT
>CAIRSV010000004.1 GCA_903881265.1 uncultured Bacteroidota bacterium | reverse complement strand
TTTCAACCCTCAAAAAATGACTCTTTTTTTGAAAGTGTAAAAACCGAAGTTCAAAAAAGTTCTATAGAGGGTACTAACCACATTCGTGCGTAAAACGGGCTTAAGCTCAAAAGCCACGCCACACAAGGTCTGTACGGCATCAACCTAGCATTTTTTACTAAAATCTTTCCCTAAAAAAATATAACACTACTTGTTAAAAAGTGATATTTAACCCTTTATTTATAGGCATTGCTTACCTTAACCTTCCCTAAAAAGAACTTTTTAAGGAAAGATTGATTTTTCTGGCCATAAATAGCTCATTTTTGGCTTGCTTGAGCTCAAAAAATCTTTCCCGAAAGTGGCCTGTTTTAGGCAGTGTTCCAGAAAATCTATGATCATTCTCTCTATAAAAATAGAGAGAATGTGCTTACAATAAAAAAATGCCAAGCGCTCTTTTCGGTAAAGTTACTTAAGCTGCGCATACTTTATTTTGAAGCGTTTCCCGCAAAAGGCTAACCCTATTTTTAGAATATGAGTACAGCCACGTTGTTTGGCCTCTGCCAAATAGTGTTTTTGCTCAATTTGATCGAGCGCCTCTTGAGCCGCTTTTTCTAACTGTATCTCTAGCTGTTCAGGCGCTTGTACAGTACTGATTTTCTTAAACTCCAGTAAAATTGTTGGTTTGTTCTTGTCGTGTGAAAAAATCAGATAATCATAGCGGCCATAACCGCTTTCTTTGTTTGATTGAATGTCATAGTTCGCACTGCGATGTAAACTCGCTGTTAAACCTATCATCAACCCATGGTAAAAGGCTTCTGGATTGCGTCCCGTATCATGACTGCTCACCGTTTGTTCCATGACCTCTTTTAGTTCTTGCTCAAACAAATCAATATTCCCCGTCAATAAATGGTCAAGAAATTGGTTATACCACGCAATGCCATGTCCATTGGAAAGCCATTGTTTAATAATTTGCTGATACAGGTTTCTGACTTCTTTATTTGGAATAGCTAAAGTACACCATAAGCCATCATCTGTTTTCTTTTGAGAAATGACTTTGAGATAACCTGCCATTAACAATAAACTCCACGCGGCTGATTCATTCACTGTTAAATCACCAAACACGGTATTTTCATCTATGAGTTGCTTAACAGGCTGATCTTGTAACAGCAACTCAAATTGTTCTTTAAATCCTGTACTAGAACGTACAAGGATATTACGTATTAGTTGATTATCACTGGTATTCACCCAATAAGGGATTAATTTCCCTTTCTCTTGAATACAATTGGCAATTGACCACGGATTATAAAGAACGGTATCGCCTATTTGGTATCCGTTATACCAGTTCTTGATATCAGGTAATTGATTTTCTAAATGGTGTTTTTTAGCTAATACACTCACTTCTTCTTCTGTGAATCCAAAGTGTGTGCTGTAAGCAGAATGAAGAGAGGAATAGACTTTGAGATTATTAATGCCTGAAAACAAGCTTTCTTTGGCAACACGTAAAATACCTGTAATCACAGCCCTATAAAGGTAGGGATTTGTTTTTAATACAGACCCAAACAAACCACGCATGGTATCCATCATCGGCTCATAATAACCATGGACATAGCTAGCTTGAATAGGGGTATCATATTCATCAATTAAGACCCAAGGTTTAACTCCATAGTGTAGCGTTAAATATTTAGTGAGATCCTTCAAAGCTTGTGCAACATCTTCTTCATTGCCTTGTCGTTCTATAATACGTTTAAAGGCTTGCTTTTCTGTTTCATCGAGCTTATCACTGACGAGCAGCTCTTTATGTTCAAGATAGAGATCGCGCATGAGCTTGCAAATTATTGAGTAGGTTTTTTTAAAATCGCTCCCTTTGACATCTTTAAAAGTGACAAAAATAACAGGGTATCGTCCTTGGTGCTTTACGCAGAGATCTTTATTTTCAGCTATTTTTAAGCCATCAAATAACCCTTTTGTGGACTGACCATTGACCTCGGCGCTCAAGAAAAGATGCAGCATCGATAAATTCAATGTTTTTCCAAAGCGGCGTGGTCGTGTGATTACCGCGGCTTGCGTAACGATGTCATCAATGATTTCTTGGATAAATAAACTTTTATCCACAAATTCTAATTTATTTTCGATGAGCGCTCTAAAATTATCGTAACCAATCGGTAATAGCATAGTCAGTATTCTCGTACTCAATGGATAAGAGGTTGTCAGTGATCAGTTTACAGCAATATTACTTAGAAATTTTTTTAGGGCTTCTTTCCAACAACCCATATTTTTTTAATTTTTGTCGAACGGTGATACGGCTTAAGCCTAATATTCTTGTCGTCAGAGACTGTTTATTTTTTGTTTTTTTCATCAAAACTTCAAGCAAAGGAAGCTCTATTTCTGCTAATACCATCGGATATATTTCTTTCGGTTCTTCCCCTTTCAGTTGACTGAAATAATTTTTTAATGCGTTTCTCACGCTATCCCTTAATCGTTCACCTTGCGGCTCTTCTGTGACAGGGTGTTCAGCGTGTTTTTCTGATTCTTGTAGTTGAATAACAGCCATAACTTTCTCTCATTAAACATAATTCATTTTTCTATTGTACAGTATCGGTTCAACTAGAAACACGAATTTTTAGGCTACTTTCCATTTTTTCAATAAACTGCATGGGTTAAATATTTGTAAAGCGTCTCCCTGCTGATTGAAAATTCTCGCGCAAGAGCACTTTTTTTCTCGCCATTGGAAACGCGCTCTTTAAGAGATTTCGCCTGCGTTTCCGTCAGTGATTTTTTACGGCCTTTATAAATCCCTCGTTTTTTGGCGAGCGCGATGCCTTCTCGTTGACGCTCACGAATCAATGCCCGTTCAAATTCAGCAAACGCACCCATCACGGAAAGCAATAGAGTTGCCATGGGGGACGCTTCTCCTGTAAAGTCGAGGTTCTCCTTGATGAAACGGACAGTGATACGCCGTTTGGTGAGCTCTGATACCAAGCGGCGCAAATCATCTAAGTTTCGAGCCAGCCTGTCCATGCTATGTACCATCAAGGTATCACCCTCACGGATATACTGGAGGAGTGCTGCAAGCTGTGGGCGATTCGTATCTTTACCCGAAACCTGATCCGTAAATAACTTATCCAGACTTAACCCTTCCAACTGGCGTTCAGGATTTTGGTCACTGCTGCTGACACGGATGTATCCTATGGTCTTTCCCGATTTCATAAAGTCTCACTTTTTGTCAAGGTAGACTCTAAGACTTCTTCTTTCGTATGTCAATAAATTAAAAATTTAACCCTATTTTGACGTAATTTCTGTAAATCCTTTTATGTCAATTGTCAAATTCAGAAGTGGTCTTCACTCATGTCAGAAGCCGACTTCACTGTAAAAAAAATTTTCAATAAAAGCT
>CAIRSV010000003.1 GCA_903881265.1 uncultured Bacteroidota bacterium | reverse complement strand
TATAGCAGGTAATCCAGGAATTGAAATGGTTTTACCTTCAGCTCAAGTTGAAATTGCGCATGTCATTGGGAATAATTTTCAAGTGAATGGTAGCTTCTGGTCTCAGTATTGGACCCAATCACCTTTGGCTAACCAATATAAACAATACGATCAGTATCAGCCGTCAACAGACAACTATAACCGTTCATGGGGTATTTTGTACAATGGAGCGCTGAATGATTTGCAATATGTGTATAAAACAGCAGCGTCGAAAAGTTTTAAAAACTACATGGCGATTTCACGATTGCTAACTGCATACACATTTCAAGTAATCACTGATGCCTGGGGTGATGCTCCTTGCGTAGAGGCCCTCAAAGGTCTTGAAGTGGATGGCGGAAACGTTAATCCTTCATATGATGCACAAGCTGCTATCTATGACACGATTATTTCTCAAATTAATGAAGCGATTTCATTGATTGATGTCAATAGTCCTGCGCATCCTGGTGCTGATGATTTGATTTATGGCGGCGATATGACCTTATGGTCAGAATTTGCATACACCTTGAAATTAAAGGTGGCGATGCGTTTATCAGAAGTAAATCCTACTAAAGCTGCAGCCCTCATTGCTGAGATTGAAGCAGATCCTAATTTTGCAGGTTTTATTGCAGACGCTACGGGTGATGCCAAAATCACTTGCACCTCTGCTGGAGGTAGTGAAAATCCTCTTTATTCTGAAATCGTAGGTGTTGGTAAAACTCAAAACTTGTTTGCAAGTGCTACTTGTGTAGATAGTATGAATGCAAACAGTGATCCTCGTGTATTTGTTTTTTACAAGCCATTGGCCAACGGGAATGTAGTAGGAAATACTCAAGGCGATTATAATAACTCAACAAACGCAACTGGAAAATCAATTGTGAGCTATATTGTTGGTGGTGAAGCTGCTCAGGCTTTATCAGCAACTGCACCAGTACGTTTACTATCTGTATCAGAAAGCTTATTGTTACAAGCTGAAGCTTCGGCTAGAGGTTGGTTGACAGGCGGTGATGATGCATCATTATTCTACAGTGCAATCGACGCGAGTTTTGAAGCCTACGGCATTACAGATGCTCCAACAATCGCTTACTACAAGGATAGCACTAATTGGGGACTTTATCCAACTGCAGGATCTGAAACAGATAAAATCCGCCACATCGTAACGCAAAAATGGTTTTCAATGTGCGGAAATCAAGGTTTCGAAGCTTGGACAGAGCAACGTAGAACAGGTTATCCTGACTTCTTGATTCAATCTGTGAATTCATTGATTGGTAGCAAGCGTCCTGCACGTTTTGTCTATCCAACAGAAGAGATAAACCTGAATGCTAATTTCCCTGGACTGAAGTCTGTTGACCAGAAAGTTTGGTGGGACGTAAACTAATTAATAATCTAAAAAAATAGTAAAATGAATAAAATAAAAATATCTATGATCGCAATCGCCATGCTTTTTGTGGCCGTTGGATGTAAGAAAAAAATAGAAGACGTTTCATCCGTTGTCACTGCATCATACCCTGAGATTGTTATCAATGGCTCGCAGTTTGTTAGTATGCCTGTTGGCGGCACTTTTGTTGACGCAGGGTCTACAGCATATGATTCTCTCACGAAAGAGTATAGTCTGCAACCGATTTCTGTTACAAATGATATCGACCCAACTACGCCTGGTTTCTATACTGTTCAATACACGTATAAAAATATGTATGGTTATACATCTACTGGTACACGATTTGTGTTAGTGACCGACATCAATGACTCACTTGACTATTCAGGTGTATACAATAGAACATCCAATAACTCACCGATGAATGTTACAAAAATTGCGGCTGGATTATACAAAACCGATAATGTAGGTGGTGTATTATTGCCTTCTGCGTATGCTATAACAGCTTATTTTGGTCAGCTTGACGATTCAACGTTAGTTGTTCCTATTCAGCCAACAGCTGCAGGTGATATGTATTGTACGAATTCTAAGGTAATGGCTAGCTCAAGCGATACCGTTATCTCATGGATTGTTCGAAATGCAAGTTTCGGGACAGCACTTCGCTCCTTCTCGCATCAGTAAGCGACAATTACTTTAATTGAAAAGCCACTTAGTATAACTAGGTGGCTTTTTTTATTGTTTTAGGATACGTACTTTTTCTGATCCTATTCTACTTGAATGTTATCTCGCATCAAAGTCAATAAAGACTCGTTCAGTCTTTGGATGCGCTTGACAGGTCAATACGAAGCCTTGTGCTACTTCTTCTTTCTCTAATGCATAATTTACTTCCATATCCACTTCACCTTCTATTACTTTAGCACGGCAGGTGCAACATACACCACCTTTACAAGCGTAGGGTAAATCAGCTCCGCTTTTCAATGCCGCGTCTAAGATATTGTCGCCGCCATAAGCGAGTTTGATATCATACGTACGGTCATCAACTTTGATCGTTACCGTACAGAGTTTTTCATTGTCTTCCTGATGGCTCTCTTTCCAGTCATGTTGTTTATTTTTTGATCCTGCAGTGGTAAACAATTCAAAATGTATGGCTTTTTCATCTACATCCTGAGCGAGCAGATATTCTTTCACACTCATAATCATTTCTTCAGGTCCACACATAAAAAAATGATTCATTTTTTTCAGCTCAAGTAATCCACTAAATAATTGTGTACACTTTTCGTGATTGATTCGGCCGTTATTGATGTCTGTTTCTAGCTTTTCTCTACTTAAAATATGAATAACATGTAAGCGGCCCATATACTTGTTTTTCAGGGCTTCAATATCTTCTTTGAAGATAATAGAATGAAGGTTTTGATTCCCATAGACTAATGTAAACGTGCTTTCACTTTCGGTAGCCAAGATTGTTTTCATTAGACTCATAACAGGCGTTATCCCGCTTCCGGCTACGAAGGCCATATAGTTTTTTGAGGCAGTAGGGTTAATGGCTGTAGTGAAATTTCCCATTGGAGTCATCACATCTATCCAATCACCTTTCTTGAGTTGCGTGCAAACATAGGTTGAAAATTTTCCTTCGTGAACCTGTTTAATGGCTACCCTGAAATCTTGTTCAAGGGGACTGCTGCACAACGAATAGGAACGTCGAAGTTCTTCGCCGCCTATTTCTTTCTTGAAGGTGATATATTGCCCGGCTTGATATGAATAAACGTCTTTTAGCGCGGTAGGAATGTCGAGGGATACGGACACACAGGAATTGGTTTCGTTTCGGACATCAATGACTTGTAAGGTATGGAACTGAGGTGTAGACATAGTGTATAATAATGAACGATTGTTATGTTGCTTGTTTTTGTTGTTATTCTGCGAGTGAGGTCTTTATTGGTAGTCATATTTCGACGGCAGGGGTTGGAATTGGGGTATATCGTTTCCATCTCCTATTGCCTGACTTCGTATACCTAAGGCTTGATTCATGCAAATATAATCAACTCAGTTCAACTCTTTATATTTCCTCATCCAATCATCTTCGAGGGCTCTCATTGTTTCATTTTCTTTCTTCGTTTTATCGCTAAATCCGCTGATATGAAGGGCTCCATGAAGTATAACCCGAAGAAGCTCATCCTGGTAATTTAGTTTTAGGGATCTTGCATTTTCTTTAACGCGGTCAATACTGATATAGATATCGCCTAAAATGAAATCTGATTTTTGTTCGCTCAGGTCGAACGTGATGATGTCTGTATAGGTATCGTGATTAAGATGTGTTTGATTCATTTCAAAAAGAAATTCATCATCGACAAAGGTGTAACCGATAGTATTTATTTTCTTTCTGTAGGAGAAAATTAACGAATTGACGAATGATCCAAGTCGGCGTTTATGTTTCAAACCCGAACGGACTTCGTGATCTGTAAAATAACAACTGCTAGGTGCTACTGTCGATTTGTTGGACGCCATTTGCTGATTAGATAGTGGCAATTGTGCTTACGCCGTTTTGAACAATATCGCCAATTTTTACGTCAATCTTGGTGCCAATCGGAAAGAATAAATCGACTCTTGATCCGAATTTAATAAATCCAAGTTCCCCGTTTTGATCTACCTTGTCATTGACGTGTGAGTAGGTGATGATGCGACGAGCCACAGCCCCAGCAATTTGTCGGATTAGTATTTCGGTTTTAGAATTCCTGACTACGATCGTACTTCTTTCATTTTCGGTACTTGATTTTGGATGCCAAGCCACCAAGAATTTTCCTTTATGGTATTTCACGTATTGGACGACCCCGTTGATAGGGTAGCAGTTGACGTGCACATTTAAGGGCGACATAAAAATGGAGACTTGTATACGTTTATCCTTGAAGTACTCGGTTTCAGTAGTTTCTTCGATTACCACCACCTTGCCGTCGCAGGGCGAAATAACAAGGTTGTCGCCAGTCGTCTTTACGCGACTTGGAATACGGAAAAACCAAAATACCCAGAACCACAGAAATCCGGCAGGTAGTAATAAGAGGAAGAAGATCACTGGATAGTTGCCTAATGCAGCATCGATGCCAGCAATGAAGATGGCAAACAATGCGGAGGCTACTATGCAATATATCCAACCTTCTTTATGTAATTTCATGCGTGTCTGTTTTGAATGGTAAAATTAAACTGAAAAATTGCAACATCCTATTTCTTGCGTTTACATTCTACTTACTGAATCAATCATTTGTGGTGTTTTATGTCAACTTATTCTAGGGCTAGTCATATGTGTAAATCTGAAATAAAGAAGCCTTTCAGAATTTCTCTGAAAGGCTTGTCTTTATTGGGTGGGAGCACACGGGTTCGAACCGCGGACCCTCTGCTTGTAAGGCAGATGCTCTGAACCAGCTGAGCTATGCTCCCTGAATGTTGTGTTAAAGAACTAAACAAGTAACTTGCGCTTCCTTGTTTGGGAGTGCAAATATATGTGAACAATACCTTATTCCAAATTTTACACCACTAAAATTTAAAATAAAAAACTGCAAGTTCATAAGCCGGATTCTGTGTCTCCCGAATTGCGTCGGAATAGCTATCATTTATCTACGATGAACATCGCTATTCATCTTTATCTGCCTACCCGTGAATATCGAGCGAGCCGCCCTCAATCATTCACCTATTTGGCATTTCAGTACGTAAGGTTTACCCGATAGCT
>CAIRSV010000002.1 GCA_903881265.1 uncultured Bacteroidota bacterium | reverse complement strand
CTCAATTTTTGCATTATGAATCGATCGTGTACACACGTGGCATTAGCCCTCTTATTACTTGCTGCATCCTTGTTTTCCTGTGGAGAAAACGAGGGAAAATGGCTTTGTCAAAAATGGAAAACCATCGCGCTAAAAAATACGACGATGGATAAGGGTATTCAAGAAATGAAGGATTATATCGATACTCTTGGTCAACACGATACTGAATTGCGTAACACGATTGATATTGATAGCGCAAAGAAAAGCTTAGAACAAATCTTACATGAGACAATGATGGAACAATCGATCGCAGAGAAAAGTACGATGATGGAATTCAAGTCGAATGGCATCTGTTATACCACTTCCTTAGAAGGCATTGATTCTGCTATGTACAGTTTAGATGGCAATTTGATACGCATCGATGAGGCAATGCTAAAAGGTTATGGCGAAACGATGACCTTCGAAATATTGAAATTGACAACAGATAGTTTGAGATTACGCCTGATTGATTATGGCGACACAAGCATTGTAATGATGATACCTGTTCAATAACAAGTAATCAAAATAACGGTACACGTTGAATTGATTAATCCGATCTAAATTTTACTGAAAATTACGGTGGCATTATGACCCCCAAAGCCGAATGTATTACTCAATGCAGAACGGACAATACGTTTCTGCGGTGTATGAAATGTAAAATTGAGTTTTGGGTCCAATTTATCATCATCGGTAAAATGATTGATCGTTGGTGGTACAAGGTCGTTTTGCACGGCAAGAATTGATGCAATCGCCTCTACAGCACCTGCGGCACCTAAAAGATGACCAGTCATTGATTTTGTGGAGCTTATATTTAGATTATACGCGTGGTCACCAAATACTTTTTGAATGGCTGTTACTTCTGCAATATCGCCAAGAGGTGTTGACGTGCCATGCACATTGATATAATCAATGGCATCCGGTTGAAGACCTGCATCTTGTAAGGCATTATTCATGACAAGAATAACACCAAGTCCTTCTGGATGTGGGGCTGTGATGTGATGCGCATCTGCACTGCAAGAGGAACCGACAAGTTCGGCGTAAATAGTAGCACCGCGTTTTTTAGCGTGTTCATATTCTTCCAATACAATAGCTCCTCCACCTTCGCCTAAGACAAAACCATCACGGTCTTTATCAAAAGGGCGGGATGCCGTTTTAAAATTGGCATTATTTTCGCTTAACGCTTTCATGGCATTGAATCCGCCGACACCCGGTGGCGTGATTGCAGCTTCAGAACCACCACACACAATGACATCGGCTTTGCCAAGTCTGATAAAGTGTGACGCGTCAATGAGCGCATGCGACGAAGAGGCACAAGCACTCACAGTGCAATAATTAGGCCCACGGAAACCATATTTCATTGAGATATGACCCGCAGCAATATCAGATATCATTTTAGGGATAAAGAACGGGTTGAAACGAGGTGTTCCGTCTCCCGCGAAAAAACCTTTCATTTCTTCATAGAAGGTGCCAATTCCTCCAATACCTGAAGCCCAAATGACACCCACACGGTCTTTGTTGATAGAAGAATCAGTATTTAAGTTGGCATTGGCAATAGCCTGATCACTAGTAACGATGGCTAATTGCGAGAATCTGTCAATTTTCCTGGCTTCCTTCTTATCCATAAAATCTTCAGGATTGAAGTTTTTTACTTCGCAGGCAAAACGAGTCTTAAACTTTTCGGCATCGAAAAGCGTAATGGCATCAGCGCCAGAAACACCCGCACACAAACCGTTCCAATAATCTTGTACGGTATTGCCTATCGGAGTTAGGGCGCCAAGTCCTGTAACTACTACACGTTTTAATTCCATGCTATGAGGATGCGAGAATTAAGCTGCGTGTTCTTCTAAGTAAGTGATTGCCTGACCAACAGTAGCGATTGTTTCAGCCTGTTCGTCTGGAATAGAAATGTTGAATTCTTTTTCAAATTCCATAATCAATTCTACTGTGTCTAATGAGTCGGCGCCTAAGTCATTGGTAAAACTTGCTTCGGCAACAACTTCTGCTTCTTCAACACCTAATTTATCAACAATAATTTTTTTAACACGAGATGCTATTTCTGACATTTTATTTAATTTAGAGTGCAAAAATATACTTTTAGTTGAATTGAGAAAACATATTTGCCCTTTTGTTAATAAAGTAAACAAATAGTGCAAAACATTGGCTTGTTGTTTTCTCGAACTTGATCTTCTAAAACATAATATTGTCAAGGGTTTGCGTTCTTTCAGGTCACAGGTTTTCGCAATCTATCAGGCTGTTGAGCATTTTAAATTAATAAACCGAAAAAGTGATTTTTTACATAAAATGAGCGAATCTCTTCTGTTTTATCCTACTATTTTCATCAACTTATTTTCGATTTTAAAACGTGCCCTAGCAAAGTAACGATTCTACTTGGGTGAATAGCTTCGTGAAAAAAAGCATCATACTGTGCAACGCAATCCACTTTACATGTGATGTATAATCTTCTCAATTGACAACCTGTTGATAATCCGTTCTCTAAGCAGAATTTTACTTGTCTGTTGATTGCCATAAAGCAGCTTTTGCACCAAGGAAAGCAAATAATAAATACGACATGCAAGATGACACCACGAACCAAGTTGGTTGTGCAAACAAGATGAAATAGAAGATGCCGCATAAGAGGAGAAAAAAACCGACAAACAGGCCACTGATTAATTTCTTTGGCTGAGGTGCAATTCTAGCGCTTGTATAGCCGCCGAAAAACGAACTGAGTATATAACCCAAAAGTACCAACAGGAATTCTGAAACGGGTGAATGTGCTATCAGTTCAGCTTGCTCATATATACTTGGATGAAGGATTGTTGAAGGATACAGATGACTGTTCAGTGTGTCGATGAGTCCGATGACCATACAAGCGATGGCTATTCCAGACATAACGGCAAGTACTAATCGAAAGATTGAATTCATATTAATTTTTTTTTGCTGAATAATAGTAAAGTGACAGGTTAGATTTCAATGAGATGTTCCATTTCAGAAATGATCATGGCTGTGGCTCCCCAAATGATGATATCACTGCTAAGTTCATACACTGGTGTTGACACGCCTTCATTTTTTTTAGCACTGTGTGCGATGATACGCTGTTGTTTAATGGCAGGGTCAAATAGCATCGGAAGTGGGACTTTTATAATTTCTTGCACTTCTTTTTCTGATGGTTTGAACGCTTGCACGTTTTTAATATACGCCAATGTTGGCGTTACCATAAAATTACTCGGTGGAATATATAAGGGCGTTAATGTACCGAGCACATCAATGTCAAATCTGTTCACACCAATCTCTTCTTCGCATTCGCGCAATGCTGTTGCAATGATATCCGTATCGGACGGATCTTTTTTGCCTCCGGGAAAACTAATTTGGCCGCTATGCGCACTGCTATCTTCAGTTCGTCGAATAAGGATGGTATTCCAGGTCTTGTCACCTTCTATAAGTAAGATAAGTACACCCGCTAAATGAGCATCAGCCGGCGCCTGCATTTCTTTTGACCTGATCGTGGAAGCCATTTTCAGTTGGGCATCAATGCCGGGTAGCGAATGAAGTAGTTTGGCCCGTATAGTTTCTATGAACTCCATTTCTTATTTCAAATTAAGTTGTACCACATTTTCGACATGATGAGTTTGAGGAAACATATCCACGGCCTGTGATTTTGTGACTGCATATTTTGACGATAACAACGCGAGATCTCTTGCCTGCGTTGCAGGGTTGCAGCTCACATACACTATTCTCGGAACGTCAAGCTCGAGTAATTTTTGTATCAAGGTTTCATGGCAACCGGCGCGTGGTGGATCTATGATGACAATATCCGGTTTCCCGTTCTTGTTAAAAAACTCCTGATTGCAGATTTTAATCACATCGCCTGCTACGAAATGGGTGTTGTCTAGATGGTTCAACGCGGCATTTTCTTTGGCATCGTTAATTGCATCTTCAACGGTTTCAACACCGATAATTTTCCGTACGTTTTTTGATAGAAAAATTCCGATGCTTCCTGTACCGCAATATAAATCATACAAGATTTCATGTCCTTGACAGTCTGCAAATTGACGAACAATTCGATAGAGTTCTTCCGCCTGTTTAGTATTGGTTTGGAAAAATGATTTCGGACTGATCTTGAATTGAAAATCTTCTAACTTTTCATTGATACATTCGCTTCCTGCAAAACAAATCACGTCTTGATCATAAATTGTATCATTCATCTTTAAGTTGATCGTGTAATTCAATGAGGCAATGGTTGGAAATTGTTGAGACACGGCTTGCATAACTTGCTGAATGGCGGTCTCGTCGTTTTCGCCAAAGACAAGATTAACCATCACCTCACCTAGCGATGATAAACGGATGATAAGATTTCGAAGCAAGCCAGTATGATTCCGAATATCATGAAACGTTAGATTATATTCAAGCGCATAAGCGCGGATGAAATTTTTGATGGCATTGGTGGGTTCGTTTTGCAAATGACAAACATCAATATCAATCACCTTGTCAAAAAGACGAGGGGCATGAAACCCAAGTACATTCTTATCAAATGATACGTCTCCCGTTAAATCCTCCGCAGCTATATATTGTTTAGTAGAAAACGTAAACTCAAGTTTATTTCTATAATGGGATATTGTATCACATCCTTTAATTGGTAACGATTCTTCAGCTTCAACACGCCCGATTCTGCGAAGTTGATCCTTAACTTGTTGCTCTTTGTAGCTCAACTGAAGTTCATAGGGCAACATTTGCCATTTACATCCACCGCATACGCCAAAGTGATTGCAAAACGGTACGACACGATTTTTTGATAAGGTTGTAATGGCATTGACCTTCGCTTCAGCCCAATCTTTTTTATTCTTATGAACAAAAATCGTCGCGACATCTCCAGGCACAACGCCTTCAACAAAAATTACCTTCTCATCTTGTCGGGCAATACATTTACCTTCGGCCGCATAGGATTCAATGACGACATTTTCAAGTATAAATTTTTTCTTCTTGGACATATTAAAATTTCTTATTCGCGCAACGCAACGCATACCCTAACAAGCAAGTGTTAAAGTGCTGCAAATGTAACAACTCTGTATTTCATTCCTGCGTCTTGTTTGCGTAATTTCGACTTCTTTTAAAAATACTCGTATGAATAAATTTATCTTACTTCTGATCGCAGCACTTTCTCTGAGTTTACACTCAAATGCCAAAGACGGCTACAACATCAACGTTAAATTTAATGATGCCAAAGACTCGCTAGTTTATTTATGTCACTATTATGGGAAGAACACAACAGTATTCAAAGATGATTCAGCCCGATTGAGTTCAAACGGTGAAGCCATTTTTCAATCAGAAAAGAAAATTATTGGAGGTATCTATATGCTTTTGTTCGCTGACAAATCAGCTTCTATGGAATTGATTTTGACAAACGGTGATAATTTCTCCTTGGAAGTTTCCAAAGCCAATATTTATCAGACGGCTAAATTCAAAGGGGTGACCGAAAACAGCGACTTCTATGCGTATCAGCTTTTTTTGGTTGAGTATGGTAAAGGGTATCAAAAGATCGAAGCAGATATTGCATCCGCCAAAACAAAAAAAGATACGGCTGTCCTTCGTGATAAAATGAAAGATAAAGGAAAAGAATTGACCAACTACAGAGCTTCCTTTATTACCAAAAAGCCAACTAGTTTTCTTGCAAAAATATTCAATGCTGTTGAAGAGCCTGAGATACCAAGCGAGTTGCCAACATTAGCAGATGGCAAAAAAGATTCTTCCTATCCTCGGTTGTATTACAAGCAGCACTATTGGGATAAATTTGACCTTCATGATGATCGATTGATTTATTCGCCTTTATACGAAAGAAAGCTTGACGATTATATGACCAAACTTGTTGTACCTGTTCCTGATTCTGTTATCAGGGAGTGCGATACCTTACTTGCTGCTACGAGTGGACATGAAGAACTTTTTAAATATACATTATGGTATCTTACTCGATGGACTGAAACCAGCAAGGTGATGGGTCTTGATGAGGCATTTGTTTATCTTGTCGAGAACTACTATATGCGCGGGAAGGCTACATGGATTGATTCGGCGCAGTTGTCTAAGTACGTAAAACGCGCTGGTGATATCGCACCGAATATGATTGGTAAACCTGCTATGGATTTACGAATGTTAGATACATCAGCAATGAAGGTCATTCCACTATCATCTGTCAAAGCGAAGTATACCGTTGTAATTTTTTGGTCTCCTACTTGTGGCCATTGCCAAAAAGAAATGCCACAATTCGATTCTCTATATAAGGCCGCATTGAAAAAATATGATGTAAAAATGTATGCTGTTGAGGCGGATAATGAAACTGAAAAATGGAAAACCTATATAAACGAACATAAACTTTCGGATGGGTGGATACATGTTTCAGATCCGCAACGAACCACTAAGTTCAGGGATTTTTATGATGTCTACAGCACCCCTACAATTTACTTGCTCGATGAGCAAAAAATTATCCGTGGTAAACGTATCGATCATACCAACTTACTTGGTCTGATTGATTGGCTTGAAAAAAAGAAAAAAACGGCTTCATCAGCTACAGACACTAACAAAAAAAAATAAATTAAGTCAGAATGAAACGAATTATCTATTCAGTAGCTTTATTGTGTATCACATCAATGAGTTTTCAGACAGTTGCGCAGCCCAAACAAGCTGATGCCACTTTATTCACGTACGGAGGAACGCCAGTTGGGAAGAGCGAGTTTTTGCGGATGTATACCAAAAATATCAATAATCAGAAACCGGATTACAGTGAAAAAGCTCTGCGTGAATATCTGACCTTGTACAGCCGATTTAAAATGAAAGTGGCTGAATCAGAAAAACTAAAATTGGATACGCTAGAAACCATAAGTGGTGAACTAGGCGGTTATAAAAAACAATTATCAAAGACCTATTTGACGGATAAGGAAGTGACTGATCGATTAGTGAAGGAAGCATACGAACGAATGAAAAAAGATGTTCGAGTGTCACACATTCTGATAAGCGTGCCACGTGGCTCGGATGATACTATCGCTGCGTTCACTCGTATGGATAGTATTTATAAAGCGTTGTCCAATGGGGCTGATTTCTCTACCGTGGCAAAAGCAGTGAGTGAAGACAGACAATCGGCAGTGAATGGCGGAGACATTGGTTTTATTACGGCTTTGCAAGTCGTGTATCCTTTTGAATCTGCGGCCTATACAACGCAGGTTGGTATGATATCCAAACCGTTTAGAACAATTTATGGGTTTCAACTTTTGAAAAAGACAGAGGAGCGAACTGCACGAGGCGAAATACAAGTGAGCCAAATAATGGCTACCGTGCAGAAAAGTAGTGGTAAGGAAGGTGAATTAGCCGCTAAAGCGCGCATCGATTCTGTTCTACAGATGTTGAAAAATGGCGATAAATTTGAGAGCCTTGTTGCCAAGTATTCTGATGATAAATTTTCAAAAAATAGCGAAGGTGTGTTAGCAACCTTTGGTGTTGGTCAAATGGTGCCTGACTTTGAAGACGCCGCCTTCGCATTAAAAAATAAAGGTGATTTGAGTATCCCGATTCGAACCGATTATGGGTTTCATATTATTAAGTTGATTAAGAAAATTCCGTTACGTCCGTATGATTCTGTTAAAACTGAGATTACAAAGCGCGTTGAGAAAGACGGACGTATTGAAACGGCACGCCAGTTATTCACCAATAAAATAAAGGCCAAGGTCAATTATGTTGATCATCCTGAAGCATTGACAGAATTATTGAATGCAATTCCTGATTCAACTGTTCGCAATGGTAGTTTTAAAGGGGATGATTATGAGGTTTTCAGTAAGCCACTATTTCAAATGACCGGTGTGACATTTAATCAATCTGATTTTGCTCATTATATTGAAACGTATACCAAAGGAAAAATTTACGGACAGAAAGAAAGCACCTTACGTGCATTATTTAAAAATTATTCCGATAAGGTATTGATGGATTATCAAGAAAACAGACTGATTGATGAAAATGAAGAATACCGCAACCTGATTACTGAGTACAGAGATGGTATTATGTTGTTTGAACTTACAGATAGGATGGTATGGAGTAAGGCTTCATCGGATACGACAGGGCTTGAAAAATTCTATTCGAACAACAAAAGTAAGTACATGTGGCAGCCTGCTGTGACTGGAGATATTTATAAAGCCGTTGACGAAGCTATCGCTAAGAAAGTGGTTACAGAAATTAATAACCCTGGAAATAAAACGATTGAAGAAATCGTGAAAGCTGCGAGCGGAGACGGTGCTCAAAATAAAGTGTTCTACGAATCAGGGAAATTTGAAAAGTCAAAATTCCCTGTAGGTACAAAATTTGAAGCTGGTAAGACTACACCTTATTACAAAAACGAGGATGGCAGTTATTCAATGATCAATGTGAAGGAAGTTTTTAATACACCTACACAGAAGACATTAAGCGAAGCGAGAGGGTATGTGATTTCTGAATACCAAGAGTATCTTGAAAAAGAATGGATTAAGAGTCTAGAGGCAGCTTATCCTGTTAAAGTAAATGAGAGTACCTTGAAAAGTATGGTCAAGAAATAGAAATTGCAATCGCCTTTCTATTGCGGCATTTTATTGAAATGAATGTTTGGATGTCACACTTTGTTTATATGCATGAATGGATATGATTGAAAAGGTACTTGCCCAACGATTTGATGTCGCCGCTATTATCTCTAAGTCTTTGCTAAATTTATACTACGTATGCCGATACTCAATCGATAGTTCGTTGATTACCACGTATCACGATGATGGAAGTGTCCGTATTGAGCTTGTATACATTGCATACGAAACGCATCAACCATATTTTTAGCGTTATTTGAATATTGAGCAAGACAAAAGCCAAGAGAGTCTTGGCTTTATCTTGTTCGAGAACAATAAAAATTTTAGTAGAAAGAAATACATCAACTGAAACAGCGGATGCATCCACTGGTCAATTAACTGGGATTCTTTCAGTGGATTTACAAACTAAATTGCGCGTTTAAATATTCTCTATTCAGACGGGCGATATTAGAAATTGAAATTTCTTTAGGACATTCTGCTTCACAAGCACCCGTGTTTGTGCAAGCACCGAATCCTTCTTTATCCATTTGAGCTACCATATTCATAACACGCGTTAATCGTTCTGGCTGCCCTTGAGGTAATAAGGCATATTGTGATACTTTTGCTGATGTAAACAACATGGCACTTGAGTTTTTGCAAGCTGCTACACAAGCACCACAACCAATACACATAGCCGCATCAAAGGAAGCATCAGCATTGGCTTTGTCAATAGGTAATGAATTTCCATCGACTGCATTACCCGTATTGACACTAACATAGCCACCTGCTTGTTGAATTCTATCAAATGCGCTGCGATCAACTGTAAGATCTTTCAACACAGGGAATGCTTTTGCACGCCATGGTTCAACAGTGATCGTTTCACCATCATTGAAGGCTCGCATATGCAATTGACAGGTTGTTGTTCCATCCCAAGGGCCATGTGCTCGTCCATTAATATGCATACTGCACATACCGCAAATGCCTTCTCGGCAATCGTGGTCGAATGCAATTGGATCTTTCCCTTCGTTGATGAGACGTTCATTTAAAACATCAAACATTTCAAGGAAACTCATTTCTGTTGAGATATTCTCAGCACTGTAGTTTTCAAATTGTCCTTTGTCTTGAGCGTTTTTCTGGCGCCAGATTCGTAGATTGAGGTTAATGACTTTATGTTCCATAGAGAACTTTTTACGTGATATTGTTAACAGGCCTGTTCTAAAATATGATTATTTATAATTACGTTGACTTGGATGAATGACATCATACACTAAATCTTCTTTGTGAAGCTCCCATCCATCTTTTTTATTTTCCCATGCCGCAACGTACATAAAGTTTTCGTCGACACGCATGGCTTCACCTTCTTCGGTTTGAAATTCTTCACGGAAATGACCACCGCAGCTTTCATTTCGGTTTAGGGCATCTACACACATTAACTCACCCAATTCAAGGAAATCAGCAACACGACCCGCTTTGTCAAGTTCGGGGTTTAATTCGTTTGCCGTGCCAGGCACTCGAAGATTTTTCCAGAATTCTTCACGCAAGGCTCTAATATCTTGTATCGCTTCTTTCAGGCCTTCTTCACTTCGCGCCATACCGCATTTATCCCACATAATTTTTCCAAGTTGCTTGTGGAAATAATCTGCGCTATGCTGACCTTTGATATTGATAAAATGATTGATACGTTCTTTCACAGCATTTTCTGCTTCGTCAAATGCTGCTTGGGTAGTATCTATTTTTGGTGTTCGTATTTCGTCAGCTAGATAGTTGCCTATGGTATAAGGAATAACGAAATAGCCATCCGCCAAACCTTGCATAAGTGCACTTGCTCCTAATCGATTTGCTCCGTGATCGCTGAAATTGGCTTCGCCCAAGGCATATAAGCCAGGTACTGATGTCATCAACTCGTAATCTACCCAAAGTCCGCCCATTGTATAATGCACGGCAGGATAAATACGCATTGGCATTTCGTAAGGATTTTCGCCAGTGATTTTTTCGTACATATCAAAGAGGTTGCCGTATTTTTCTTTCACAACGTCTTTCCCTAATTTGATTGCAGTCGTGTCGTCTGCATTGGCAATACCGTTTTTTGTGCATTCTGTTTTGCCATAACGTAAAATAGCCGCTGCAAAATCAAGGTAAACAGCCATCTTACTGTTTCCTACACCATAACCAGCATCGCAACGCTCTTTAGCAGCACGACTAGCCACGTCACGCGGTACCAAATTCCCGAATGCAGGATAGCGACGTTCTAGATAATAATCACGTTCTTCTTCAGGGATATCAATCGCTTTACGATTATCACCTTGTTTTTTAGGTACCCAAATACGGCCATCATTTCGAAGTGATTCAGACATCAAGGTCAGTTTACTTTGATGATCACCACTCACAGGAATGCAGGTAGGATGAATTTGTGTAAAGCATGGATTGCCGAAGAACGCTCCTTTCTTATGTGCCTTCCAAGCCGCTGTCACATTACTTCCCATGGCGTTGGTACTTAAGTAGAAAACATTTCCGTAGCCACCAGTGCAAAGTAATACAGCATGTGCTCCGTGTCGTTCAATTTCTCCTGTCACAAGGTTACGGGCAATGATACCGCGAGCCTTTCCATCGATAACAACAACGTCCAACATTTCGTGTCGGTTATATTCTTTGATTTTGCCTAAAGATACCTGACGCATCTGAGCAGAGTAGGCGCCTAATAGTAATTGCTGACCGGTTTGCCCTGCCGCATAAAAGGTACGTTGTACTTGCGTTCCGCCAAAGGAGCGATTGCTTAATAAGCCACCATACTCACGAGCGAAAGGAACGCCTTGCGCCACGCATTGATCGATAATACTGCCACTCACTTCTGCCAAACGATGTACATTGGCTTCTCGTGCACGATAATCGCCACCTTTGATGGTATCATAAAAAAGACGGTATACACTATCGCCATCATTTTGATAATTCTTTGCTGCATTAATTCCTCCTTGTGCAGCTATTGAGTGAGCGCGACGTCCG
>CAIRSV010000001.1 GCA_903881265.1 uncultured Bacteroidota bacterium | reverse complement strand
TCTTTTCCATTAGCGATACTCAAGAAGAACGCTTTTTCAGTGAGGGTTTCTGTTTCTGTTTCAATTCTATACGTATCTGCCTGATATGAAAAGAAATGACGTAGCACAAATTGCATATACATTTTCAATCCACGACTCGTGGATTGCTTAATTGCATTGCACACCCAGGCATCAAATCCTACACCAGCATTGCTTATAAAAAAGATATTATTGGCTTTGCCTAAATCAATACGAACGCTTTTGCCATCCGCAATTAATTGCACCGCATCCGGAATGTTTAATGGTATTGAACAATGACGAGCTAATCCGTTGCCTGAACCTGTAGGCACAATACCTAGCGTCGCTGACGATGTCGCTACAACCTGTACTACTTCATTGACAGTGCCATCACCTCCCACAGCTACGATGATAGTATAGTTGGCCAATAAGGCTTGCTTGGCGAGCGTTGTTGCATGACCGCCATATTCGGTGATATGAATCTCATGTCGTTGATGCGTCATCGAACGCGCCACAGCGTCTCTCAGTAACTTAATTTTTTGTTGCCCTATGCGCGCATTAACAATAAAAAAGACAGCTTCCTTCATATTATTTCAACGCTTTTAAACTCAAATCCATACTCACTGCATGATGGATGATGGCCCCTGCCGAAATAAAATCAACACCAGTTCGTGCAAAATCAACAATGGTATCAAGCGTAATGCCGCCGCTAGCTTCGGTTTCAACTTTATGATCAATAAGTTGCAAGGCTTCGGCGAGTGTCTCGGGACTAAAATTATCGAGCATGATACGATCAACACCTCCGTGTGCTATAATGGCTTTGACATCATCGATCGACCGGGCTTCCACTTCAATTTTCAATGAACGATTAGTTGCCTTAAGATAGTTCACCGTTTTATCAATCGCACGTTCAATACCGCCTGCATAATCGATATGATTATCTTTGAGCATAATCATATCATACAATCCAAAACGATGATTATGACCGCCACCAAGAACAACTGCGCGTTTTTCGAACCATCTAAAATTGGGTGTTGTTTTACGAGTATCGAGCACTTTGGCTGGAAACTCACTGATCTTTTTGACATATTGATTGGTCAGCGTTGCAATACCACTCATCCGTTGCATGATATTAAGGACAAGACGCTCGGCTTTTAAAATTGTATGCACTTTTGCATTTACCTCAAATGCTATGTCACCGGCACGAACCTCGTCGCCATCTTTTTTGAAAATTGTGATTGTACTCTCGGGTTCGATATAGCAAAAGATTTGTTGCGCCATCTCAACGCCTGCGAGGATGCCGTCTTCCTTTATCTTAAGAATGGCTTTCCCTTTTTTATCGGCGTCTATGCATGCAAGCGTTGAATGATCGCCTTCCTGTATATCCTCTTCAAGTGCTGTGCGGATAAATTCATAAAAATTCATGTCTCAAAAGTAAGGAATACAAGCGTATGCCCGAAAGAAAAATAAGCCCTTCTCAAACCGAACATCACAACGAACATAAAAAAGCATGTAGACCGCAACTATTGAAACCGCTGCAGGCTGCAAGATCTATTCCTTCGAAAACAAGTTGTGTAACTTACCACAAGTTTACTACCTAGATTACAGTAAATTTGCCATTATGTCAAAAAAGAGCTTACTCATCATTATGGATGGATGGGGACACGGGAAAATCAACTCGTCTGATGCAATACAACATGCACACGTGCCCTTTGTCAAATCGCTTTATCAGCAATACCCACACGCGGAACTAATTACCTGCGGCGAACTCGTTGGACTTCCTGAAGGACAAATGGGAAATAGTGAAGTGGGGCATCTAAATATTGGTGCCGGACGAATTGTGTATCAAGAATTACAACGAATTAATGTCGCTATTCGAAATGGCGAACTCCGCTTGAATGCTGCATTTACTGAAACACTACAGTATGCCAAAACAAATGACAAGACATTACATCTTATCGGATTAGTTAGCAACGGTGGCGTTCATTCCCACATCGAACACCTCAAATCGATTTGTAGCATTTGCCATCAAGAAGATATACAAAAGGTAATGATCCACGTGTTTACAGACGGTCGTGATACTGACCCTAAAAGCGGCCGTGGTTTTATACAAGAACTTCAAGATCATTTAAACAAGACAACAGGACGTATTGCAAGTGTGACAGGGCGGTATTATGCCATGGATCGCGACAAACGATGGGAACGTGTCAAAATTGCGTATGACGCTATGGTCAATGGCATTGGCACAAAAACTACTGATCTGCTGCAAAGCATAGCCGCGGCGTATGCAACAGGCATAACGGATGAATTTTTAAAGCCGTTGATTTGCATCGATTCAGATGGCAATCCACTTTCTACTATCACAGCAGGTGATGCCGTCTTGTGTTTTAATTTCAGAACAGATCGCTGTCGTGAAATTACTGAAGTGTTGACACAAGATGCGTATCCCGAACAAGGAATGAAACCAATGTCATTGTTCTATACAACGATGACGGAATACGACAAAACCTTCCAGAATATTCATTCCATTTTTACCAATGATGATCTAAAAAATACGCTGGGCGAAGTGCTTGAAAAAAATAATAAGACGCAGATACGCATCGCTGAAACAGAAAAATACCCTCACGTTACATTCTTTTTCAGTGGTGGCAGAGAAAACGAATTTGTTGGTGAAAAGAGAATCATGCGCCCTTCACCAAAAGATGTAGCCACCTATGATGTAAAGCCCGCAATGAGTGCGGTTGAATTAACTGAAGCGATACTACCCGAAATAGAAAACGAACGCGCTGATTTTATCTGTCTCAATTTTGCCAATGCCGATATGGTAGGTCATACAGGCGTATGGGAAGCTGTTATCAAGGCAGTGGAAACAGTTGATACATGTGTTGAGCGAATTGTTCAACTCGCACTCAAAAAAAACTATACCATTTTCCTTACCGCCGATCATGGCAATAGTGATTATATGATCAATGAAGATGGCACACCAAATACGGCGCATACGTTAAACCCCGTTCCGTTTTTCATTATCTCAACCGATTTTCAAGGCCGCATTAAAAACGGCAAGCTTGGTGATATCGCTCCAACGATACTAACCTTCATGGGATTAGATATCCCGAACGAAATGACAGGCGATGTGCTTGTGTAGAAAGAGACTAGCACATATTATTGTTATCCACTTACCGAATAGAATAAGCTCGCAACAAGGAATAGATAAAGGGTTATACGTTATGTACAACCCTTTATTCTTTTGCTCCCCTTTTCCTCGAAAGATGCAACTATCATGCGATGATTGAGTATATAACTATCCGAAGACTGAAAGATCGAACTTCGTGTAAGTTTGGAGGAGGCCTATTTGTCATTCAATCCAACACCAAAGCCGAACATTGCTGCGACTAAGGCTAGGTGAATAATCAGCACTGCCTTTTGCCAAGTGGGTCTGTCATTCCATTTTTGTTCTGGGTTGAATGGGTCAAATGCCAAACCAATGCCCATCGATGCTGCGGCTTGAATATAATCGCTAGAGAAAATTGCTTGGTATAAGCCTAATAGCAAAAAACCAATGTATAAAAACTTGCTGAAAGGTGCGTTCATTTTGAGTCCGTCTGATTTATAACAAAATTAAAAAAAATATTCGTTTATTAAATCAAAAGATGCAACTAGCCTACCTCACTGATAGACAAAGAAAAAGCCATCATTGCTGATGGCTTGTCCAGTGTGGCTCCCC